>DAOWHR010000444.1 GCA_030641315.1 Anaerohalosphaeraceae bacterium
AAGCTAAGGGTTTATCGCTTTTTTCGGCTGCGAATAACCACAGAAAAAATGAATATATCGGTTTTTTTGAAAAAGGCAACAATGTTTTTGTAAAATAATGCCGATGGGGTGCGTCATCTGTTTAGCACCTCACGATCGCATTGGCAATATACCCTACACCATATCTCCTGATTAATCTATATTACATATAATTTACATTATGTAGAAACAAACCACAAGGAGATTGCAACTGGAAATACTTAATATGCTGAAAAAGTCTTGCTGGTTCATGGGACGTATAGAATATCTGTTTGATAGAAAAATTGTGATAAAAAGAGATTATAGTTGACGCTTGACAGCCATCTATTACGATAGCCTTACAGAAACTTAAGAACTTATGCAAGCTGAGTTTTTTTATTGAGGAGTCAATATTATGTCCAGTGCAAAGTCTAAGAAAAGTTTTCAAAGTTATTTTTTTAAGCCATCGACAAATACTTCTTCTACTATCATAATGATTGCGTTTTTGATAACGCTTTTGACCGCTTGTGCCTCAAGTCAGGAAACTGAAAAGACTCTGACTCTGGAAAAACCGAAAGTTGTTAATGGTGCCATAGTCCAAAAGGACCAGGCCAAGCAGATCGAAAAATCCAAACTTGAAGCGGCAGCAGTTAAAATACCTGGGGCATCAACTTCAAATCTCGCATCACCGGCAAAGATGCCTGTTGCAGAGGTCTTGAGTATGACTGCCAACAAGGACTTACCGCCTGACTCGACTAAAATAATCGACCTGCCCAAACTCAGTATGATCGAAATCAATGAGATTGCCGAGCAACTCATTATGCAGTTGGGAACTAATCCCGGTTATAGTGTCAGCTCAACTGCCCTTTCGGAATCGCTCCCTGCACTGCCAGCCGGGATCGTCGGGGACAGACTAATTACACGGCAAGGAGAAGGTGGAACGCATATACTCCGATTCGGGTATCGTCGCTTCATCTCTCAGCCTCCTAAACTTTGGGTTCTTGGAATTATCGTTGACAAGACCGGGAAGTTTACGGCGAACCCTGATATTGCTATTGTGGAGCCTGAAATCACGAAGATGCTCACGTCTCTGACTGCGATGCGTTCTGGCCTGACGGTTCGTGATCTTGAGGCCAAACTTATTCAACTTAGCTATGTAGATGCTGATATAGCTCTGAATATGCTTGCAAGTCTGGGCATGACAGTAGTTGCTGACGCGACAAAAATGCCGCCTAAGGTCGAATTCGCGAAACTGCCTTATGTAGTTAAGGTTACCGATCCTAAAAAAGAATACACAGGATTGATCGGTGCCAAAACATCGACGTCAGGAAGCAAGCTTTCACTGACACCAGGCGTCGCTTCGGAAATGACGGACAATGCGATAGCTTCACCTATGACGCAGTTTATGGTGATGTTCCATCCGGCGCACCCCGAGCAATTCAGTGAAGTACGCAAGGCCCTTGACGACTTTATTGACAGGCCCGCCCGCCAGATATTTATCGAATGCATGGTTCTGGAGATCAGCGAGCAGGGACTCAAAGATCTTGGGATCGAATGGGAACTCAGTGATCCGCTAATGACCCTGTCCGGGGGAGCATTAAACGCTGGTACTGAAAACGCAGACACACTGAATTTTAATGCTCCTAACACCTCGCTGCTTCATAATGTGCTTCAGGGCGATTTTCAGTGGGACTGGGATCTGACTATCAGAGCACTGGTAAGAACAGGCAAGGCTGAAATACTATCAAGGCCCAGTGTGCTGACGCTGAACAACCGACAGTCTACAATTCGCGTAGGTCGCGATATACCAATCGCAAGCAGTCTTCAGGGAATGAGCAACAACTCCAGCAATGTCAGTTTCAATTTCGTATACCTGCCGACAGGAATACTGTTGAACATAAGGCCGAGGATCAACGAAGATGGGACCGAGGTGAGTATGCTTATCGACACTATTGTATCAGCGATAGTTCCAGACGAGGATCTTGAGATGCTTTCTCCCGACAAAACGGTGCTGGCTTCTGCGCCTACAGTATCGACTCGACGTGTACAGACATACGGTCGGATCAACAACAATACCCCTCTTATAATCGGCGGCCTTGTTGCGAATCAGCAGACGATCACAACGGACAAGGTGCCTTTGCTGGGCGATATTCCATTGCTGGGTATACTGTTTCGGGGTGAAAAGAAAGAGAACACAAAGCGTGAAGTGATCATCGTTCTTACTCCTCACGTTCTTCCGGAAAAAAGAAATGTCAGAAGATCGATTCCAAAGGACGAAGACAGCTTCGACAACTTCGGCAACAATCTGTTCAGGGACTCTTACCGTATTCGCGGCGAGGACGTGTTTGACCTGTCCTTCCTACTCGACAACCATCGTGTTGTGGATTACCGTAACATGGCAAGGCAGGTAGTCGCTAAGAATTTCCGGCTAGGCGAAACTGAGCCATTCCGTTCATTTGTGCGTGACAGTATTCCCGGCGAGTCGATTCTCGTTTCGAGAATGATCTATGAAGTGATCAAACGTCTCGATGTCGCCGAGAAGATCGATCGGAATCGTATCATCTACTTCGAAGGTCAGCAAGTGGGCGGATATGACGTTAAGTTCCTTAATGAGATCGTCGACGACGAAGATGAAGATGGCTTATTAGATCTCGACAATAAGGCACTGGCAATTATATATCACATGGATCGCGAGTCACTGGAAGAAGGACGACTGGGCAGTGAACCGATCCCTGAGATAAAATTAGTCGAATGTGCAGATAGAGACGCATGGGGTAAAAAACTCTGGGAACTCAACCAGCCTACAGCAGACGGAAAAGACAGATATACCATCCTGATCAAGGACGAATCTGATGTTATGCGATTACGTCGTGCCATGGTATTAAAGAAGATATGTACTCTTAACGGCGGACTCGATCAATTGCGAATGAAGAATTTCAGTGTTGGAAAAGTTCTTCTCATGCCGGAACTCAAGAAAGACCAGATCCATGTTATCGATGCCAACACAGCCAGGTTCTTCTTCCATACAGAGCACTACTATGCGGCCGCTCTAAATGTGATCGAAGAACAGTTAGAGCAGCTTGACAAGGAACTAAGACGTCCTGAGATCAACATGCTTCTGGATTCGGCAATGCCTGACGGAGACACTACTGGATTGAATAAATAGATCGGGTTCTGACTGGTTACAAATTATGAAAGAATATTTGACCTCAAAAACTTTTTACGGCAATACGCTCTTTGATTGGATGCTGGCTGCTCTGATAATTATCGGCGCGCTGATCATAGGCAAGATAGTCTATTGGCTTATCGGCAAAACGATCAAAAAGATGGCATCGAAAACGAAGACCAAGTTTGACGACATCGTGGTGGATATGGCTGAAGAGCCTTTCGTTTTCGGTATGATCATTCTTGGTATATGGTATGGATTGAAGAATCTTAAACTGTCTGATAATGCGGAAATTGCCGTCAACAAAGGTACACAGGCCCTGCTGATCATTAATATCGCATGGCTGATAACCAGGCTTTTTGACGCTCTCATTGAGGAATATCTGGTTCCCTTTGCCAAAAAGACCAGAAGCGATCTCGATGACCATATTATTTCTATCACCCGCAAAGGTTTCAAAATATCGGTGTGGATGATCGCTATAATAATGGCTTTGGATAACGCCGGTTTCGATGTCTATTCCATATTGGCTGGACTTGGTATCGGGGGACTGGCATTCGCGCTGGCCGCTAAAGAATCGGTAGGCAATTTCTTCGGCGGGATAGCCATTTTCCTTGATAAGCCTTTCAGGGTGGGTGACAGAATCCAGACCTGCGGCTATGACGGAGTAGTAACCACCGTGGGGATCAGAAGCACCAGGATCAGGACACGTTATCAGGGGCGGATCGTCACTATCCCGAACCTGATGATCGCTGCCTCGGATATCGTCAACGTCGAAACGGAACACGGCCGGCAAATATTTTCCGTGTATCGTCTGACGCCGGATATGAACGAAGAGCAGATCACTTCGGCTATGGATATTCTCAAACGGATAGCAAAGTCAGATAAGGACACACAGGAAAAAGTTGTTACCGGATTCTTCGCGATCACCGAATACTCACGGGACATCATGCTGCTGTACTGGATAAAGCAAAATACTTCCAACCTTAAGACCAGAACGCGTATCAATCTTGAAATTATCAAACAGTTCAAGTCAAATAATATCGAACTGGTTAAGGCAAATCCCGTCCATGCGAAGATGGATCAGGTCGAACTATTGTAGTATTAAAGGGAATGGCCCCGAATGCTATCAAAACGAGTTGCTATATTCATTGTGATTATTCTCAGCAATCTGCTGGTCGGTGCGGCAGAAGCAGAAAAGATCAAACTGCGCATCGCAACGGGGAGTAAAACAGGTGTCTATTACCCGATGGGCTGTGGAATTAAAAGGGTAATAGAAGATGCATATCCAGACAACATTGAGGTTGAGGTAGTGCAAACCTCCGGAACTCTAGCCAACCTCAACCTGCTTAACAACGAAAATGTCGATCTGGCGCTGGTTCAAAACGACACAGCTTACTACTTCAGCCATGGGCAGGCAATGTTCAACCTGCCATCGGATAAAGCCCTGGCGATCGCTTCTCTGTACACTGAATACATTCAGATACTTGCGACAAGAAAGAGCGGAATCGAGCACCTTGACCAACTTAAGGGCAGGAGGGTACGGACAGGTTCCCCACCTGAGAATATCTCCAACAGTGCCACACTGATTTTTTCATTAGACGGCTGGAACGCAACGGACCTTACAGATGTCAGATGCAAATTCAGCGAAGCAAGAGATTTGCTTTTATCCAACTCTTTAGATGCCGCTGTTATTACGGCGGGAGTTCCAACACCACTTCTGACAGAACCTGTCAACGGAATATCTTTACAGGACTACGTAAAACTTATTCCTATCAAAGAGGGCCTAGCCAACAGACTGATGCGTTCGTTTCCTTACTTTGTCTTTACCGAAATTCCTCCCAAAACATATAGCGATCAGGAAGCAGCTATTAACACCGTCGGAGTTCGTGCAATCCTTGTGGCCCGAAAAGGTATCGAAGATGTGAAAATTCAGAATCAGAAATTGCCATCTGATTTTATTGGTACTCTGACGAGATTGATCTTTGAAAAAGAAGATGTTATCAGAACCAAACATGGGGTAGAAGGTGCCGATCTTAGTAAATACCGATTAAACCTCGACGAAGGGCTGCGTGGAATACTGGACCATAGACTCAGGCCCATCATTCCGATTCACCCCGAAGCCAAGATATTTTACACCGAAAAGGGCCTTCTCAAAAAAAGCTTTTCCGATTATATACCAACAATGATCTGGAGTGGTGTATTTCTCGCGGTCTTATTCTATGTTATTAAGAAACGATCGGCCATCAGGAGATTCGCCCAGCAGCATATTCATTTCAGGCTTGTCATAATATTCGTTTGCCTTTATTTAATTGGAACCCTGGCAATGTTCTTCAGCGAAAGGTATAATAATAAATCGTTTGAAAGCATTGGCGAGTCATTCTGGTCCATAACCATTTACGTTCTCAGCGGCTTTGAGGACCGTTATCCTGTAACATTGATGGGCCGGTTGATTTCTATCTTGATATTTATTTTAAGTGTATTTTTCTTTGGCGCTGTGGCTGGCAGATTTGCAGCGGCTTTTCTCAAAAGAGAGGATTATAAAATGCCAAAAGATGTTAAAGATCATATTGTTATCTGTAACTGGAACGTGCGTGGCAGGAGAGTATTGGCAGAATTGCGGCATCCAGAGGGAAAACCTGATACCGATATCGTTATCATTGACAATAATCTGTCAAACGAAAAGGATATGAGCAGCATCTCTGATTTCAATAAAGTTTACTGTATCAACAGCGATCCTATACGGCACGGCACATTAAAGAAGGCAAAGGTAAGTTCCGCCGATACGATCATTATCCTTTCCGACGGTCAGAGTCCCGATCCAGACGCAAAATCCGCAATGATTATTCTGGCTTTATTAAGCGAATGCAAAGCGAAGAAGCCCCACATCATAACTGAAGTTATCAACATTGATAACAGCCAGCATCTCAAAGACGCCGGTGCCGATGAGACGATCTGCACCACCGAAATAGGCGTTGGAATACTCGCTCATTGTGCAATCAACAAACAACTTTCAGATGTTTACAAGGACCTGCTGACTTATTCATTCGAGGGTAATGAGATATATATTATCACACATGATGCTTTCCCCGATATATTCATCGGAAAAACTTTCTCCCAATGTGCCCAGATGCTGTACGAAAAAAGAGACACGAGAAATCCTGTTGTATTGCTTGGTATTCGAAGGCATGACGAAGTTATTTTGAATCCAAGAGCAAGTCGTGATAGATTTGAAAACGGAGATTGTACAATACAGGAAGATGACGCACTTATCGCAATGGCCTTTTCAGCTCCCAATCTGAAAACAATTTTCGATTCCTAAGAGTAACTATGTGTTTTTGTAGTTGAATATAATCGCTTTTATCGAAGCCATTTAAGTTTGATTATGCCGCCAGTATCCTGAGCGATATATATATTACCATCGTTGTCAACAGTAATTCCTTCCTGATTGTCTCCTGGAAATGCATAGAAACTTAAAAGATCATGCTCACGCGAATACTCGAAAATCGTATTGGTCGCATCGCTTACCACAAAAATAGTGTCGGTTGCCCGATTGTAGTGTAATCCGGCCATATCGATTACCCCAGGCTCAATATACCCCATGATCTTCACCTGACCGTTCTTGCTGCGAAGCGGCAGTTCCACCTGAAACAGCGCGGAGATATCCTTTTCGTTAGAAAGCGTAAAGGCCTGATTAGCAACATAAAACAGCCCCCCCTCTTTATGGTTTTCGTCAGGGACGAATGTGATCGCTTCGAAACCTTCGCCGCCTTTTGCCATCAGCATTTTCCCATGAAACTTACGGGGGACTGAAAATTCTCTTAATACTTCGAAGGTTTCCGGATCGATTTCGACGATCGATTCTGCTTCTTCTTCGGCAACATATAAAAGACCCGATGACGGATCGTAAGTGACTCCCTCGAAATCAGCATCTCGGATATGCTTCTGTTTGACAAGCGATCCTTTCGTTGTGATTTCACAGATATCGCCCTCATCGCCAACAACAAATAGTGTTCCACGCTTACCATGCCAACATATCCCAGACGGCTCATTAAATTTAATCTTGTCAATATCCCCAATCCATTTATTAGGAAAAACAATGCTCAATAAAGCCTCTTCAGGGCCAAGGGCCTTTCTACATCCGTACATCAGAAAAACACAGATAACAGCTATTGATATCAGAATATTTCTACATGAACACATCAAATCATCTCCGTAAAAAAACTGGCCAAATTCAAATACTGCCTCCACACATATTTTATAAAGATCGATCAATTCGACTTATTCAAGCTTTTCAACCGCGTATTTGCACACACGCCAGACATATCCGGAACTGTCTTTTTCGGCAGCCTTGAGAGCGGCCAACGCGGGCCTTGCCTTCTCGCCAAGCCGTTTAAGACTGATCGCGGCGAAGAGTCTTTCTTTTTCTGTGCCGTTCTTTAGACTGGTGACCAATATATCTAACGCCCTGCTGTTCGGAAGGAAGTCCATTATTGCCTCAGCAGCGGATACCCGCACAGAAGCGGAGTCATCATTAAGCAATGAATCAAATGACTTGACAGCACGGGTGATATCGTCAGCGTCTTTGAGACAATAATGCAATCCTAAAATCGCCCAATATCGAATGTGTGAGTAATTATGGTTTAATGCCTTGAAATATTCCGGAATCGCTTTTTCACCTTTGAAGTCCAGTTGTTTGAATTTGAGCAATTCATCAAGCATGTCTGAGTTGTCTAACTTCGAACGCCAATGATCACTGTTAGAATTTATCTTTTCCGGCAGGGTCGATTTGCTGTTATTGTCGACTGTAACCTCTTCGCTATCTTTGAACCCTAATCTACAGGCCTTGGTGGTAAGCTTTTGTCCCTCTTTCAAGGTTACAGGCTTTGAGTACAGCAGCCATTGCCCTTTATCGACCTTGTATGCGATAGACACTCCCTGAGTAAGACAGGTAATCCTGGCTGTTGCTGTTGAACCTGACTTAGATAGAGTTATTCCTGGTGCTGATGTTGTCTGCATTATTTCATCGGGCCTTTTTAGCTGATCAAAATCGGGTTCGGGTATTAAACCGACATCGCCAATATCCCGCATCCATTTGTAGAGTTCTTTGCGCATATTTCTGATGATCTTTTTGTTTGCAGGGTCGGCAGCGATGTTGTTAATTTCGTGGGGGTCAGTCTTTGTGTCGAAAAGCTCTTCAATGGGTTTTTCTGTTCGGAAATATTGTTTTTGGGCGCCGGTAAGTTTTCCTTCGTCGTTAAGCTGACGCATCTGCTTCATACTGGGCATCTGGTTCATGTAATCTATGTCCTGTGCATATGTCAAGTGCGGCATGCAGTTTCTGATATACCAGTAACGATTCTCTCGCACAGTCCGGATGCAGTCATAGGCTTCGTCCATTCGATCGCGTGCTGCAAAAACATACTCTCTTTCCGGTGTTTTCTGCGGTCCCATGAAAGCTTTGCCGTTAATGTGTTTGGGAATCTGGACACCGGCAAGACTGAGCACAGTCGGTCCGAAATCGACGCTTGATATCAACTCGCCGTTTATGGAACCTGGTTTGGATGAACCTGCAAACAATCTGTACTTATCGGGTACATGGATTATCAGCGGGATCAGAGTGCCCGAATCGTAAATCCATCTTTTGCCCCTGCATAGGCCACGTCCGTGATCACCCCAGAAAAATACGATAGTGTTTTCGATAAGCCCGTCAGCTTTTAGCTCTGCAAGTATCTGGCCGACCTGTTTGTCCATCAGCGTTACAACGTCAGCGTACTGGGCAAGATCGCCGCGAACTATTTTGGTATCAGGATAGTATGGCGGTACGTTTGCTTTTGCGGGATCATGTTTTTGGTCCCCAAGTTTTTGAATCCTGTCGAGCAGGTTTTTATTCTTGGATCGTATCTGGCTTTCATGCGAGGTTGTTAAGTTAATAATTGAAAAGAACGGTTTGTCTTTGGGACGATTTCGCCAATGTGCCTTAGAACCCGAATCATCCCACGCGGTTATCGGCGGCTTGAATTGGTAGTCGGTCTTTGACCTGTTTGTGCAGTAGTAGCCTGCCGCACGCAGATACTCCGGGAAACATTTTACTCCTATCGGCGGAACACCATTGGAACGCATATTATTTGTTCCGATCCCTGTTGTATACATGCCGGTAATAACTCCGGATCGAACCGGTGCGCAAACCCCTGCTGTAGTGAAGGCCCTGTCGAAACGAGTTGCGGTTTTAGCAAATGTGTCAATGTTTGGTGTGATCGCGTAATCATCGCCGTAACAGCCGAGATCGGGGCTGATGTCTTCGGCGCTTATCCAAAGAATGTTCGGTCCTGGGCTGGAGATGTCTGCCGATGGCTGGGAAGCGGCTGTGCAGCCTCCAATTTTAGAAGTGATAAAAGTTGCTGCGCCAATACCTATAGAACCCAGAAATTCCCGGCGGTCAAGTTTGGAAGCCATTTTGATCCTCATTTTAATGTCAGTATTATGTGAAGACGCATAATTTTACTCTGTAATTAAGCATTTGGAAAGCTTTGGCTTCATTTTTTTGCGGAGCAACCATTTTGAACCTGATAATACATTGACAAACCACACCACTGACACTATAAAGCATATATAGATTTGAGTTTTATATAACAAACGGGCATCCAAGGTCGCCTTTTAACATTGTACAATTAAACACTTAAAAGCTGACTATCGGGAAAAAAGGCTTCACATGATCGAAAATACTGAAAAAGCTAATGGTGGTTCTAAATACCACGTTCCAAATTTAGAACGAGCACTCACAATAATGGAACTACTGGCCGAGCATAGGGCTGGATTGACCCTATCTGAGATAGTTGAACTGCTTGGTTTGCCTAAAAACAGCGTTTTCCGTATCACAACCACCCTTCTGGATAACGGCTACCTATCAAGGGAAGACGGCAAAAAGTTCGTCCTGACACGGAAACTACTCGCAATCGGGTGTTCGGCTGTAGCAGAATACAGCCTTGTTGAAAAAGCGTACGATATAATGGGGCAGCTTCGGGATATTGTCAGGGAAACCGTGCTGATCGGAACCATCGCCCGCAACGAGCTTATCGTGCTGGAACAGGCTCCGGGAACACACGCGTTCAAATTCATGCTGGATATAGGGCTGCGGATTCCGCTGCATGCTGCAGCACCGGCAAAAGCGATCATGGCGTACCTGCCTGAATCACAGCTTAACGACCTTATCAATACTATGGATTTCACACAATACAATCAGCGTACGATCACCACTCCAGCAGGCTGCCGGGCCGCATTGGAGGAAGTCAGGCAACACGGCTTCGCACTGGATCGAGCCGAACAGCTTGAAGGCGTTCATTGCATCGGCGCACCGGTATTCGACAGATACGGATACCCTGTCGCTTCGATCTGGACCACAGGCCCTTCAGAGCGATTGCCCGAAGAAATGTTTGACTCGTTAGGCCAACAGGTTCGGCAGCACGCCGACCGGATTTCTCAAAGACTTGGATACGAACTGCCCGTTTCAACACAATAAAATTTACAGGACCAACACTTGTGAGCAATGAATATTACAAATTGAAATCTGTTTCAGAACTCGTCGAGATCGCGGGGAAAATGCCGGGCGCGACGGTGCTGATACCGGGCGGTGACCGCAACGAAGACATAAAACTTGTCGAAGCTGCTTTTGACAGTGGAATTATTAACAAAGCAGTTCTTTTGGGAAACGCTGAGCAAATTCATCAACATATCAGCGAACACACAATCAAACCAAGCCAGTGCGAAGTTGTTGATGTTAAGGGCGACGAGGAGATCGGCGTGAAGACCGTTGAACTGGTAAACGCAGGCGGGGTTGACATCGTTTTAAAAGGCGGGATATCAACACTGATCATCAATCGCGCCATGCTTAAACTAGCCGTAAAGCCAACAGTGAGCCTTGCCAGTATTTTCGATGCAGCTCCCATATCACACGGCAGACCGATAGTGCTAACCGATGCAGGCGTTACAACCGTTTGCACCTTTGAACGAATGGTAGACATCATCAACAATTCCGCTGATGTGGCACGAATCGTAATGGGCCTGGAGAAGCCCAAAGTCGCAATCCTTGCTGCTAATGAAAAACAGATATCCTCACTGCCGTCTACTGCGATGGGTCTTAAACTTGCAAAACATGAATTCAAAGACATACTCGTATGCGGACCGCTGTCATTCGACCTGGCTACGGACCCAGAATCCGTAGAGATAAAAGGTATCCCGGACTCGCCAAATGCGGCCCAGGTTGCTGGAAAGGCAGATATTTTGGTCTGTCCCGGGATTGATTCGGCAAATATCCTGTACAAAACCCTGGCTTCTCTTGTAAAATACGGCGACGCGTCTATGGCTGGTATTACACTGGGATTCAAGGTGCCCTACGTCATCCTTTCCCGTGCAGACAGCCTCGAGACGAGACTGGATTCTGTGGCACTGTGCAGTGTGTACGCTCAGAGAACTAAAGGCGAATAACAATTCATACATAACAATTTATTATAAAGGTAAAAATTAAAAATGTCAGAACAAGAAGAATCATTTTGGGTATTTAAAATTTCAGTTTCGGACTGCGCAGGGGCACTGACGAGCGTTGCTTCGGCTTTCAGCAACCAGGAAGTCAACATCGATGTCATCACAGGAACAAGAGCATACGTTGACAAACATGGTATGATTGTAGTGGGCTTCCAAAGCGATGAGGATACCAAAGATGTCCTTTTACGAAAAATGAAACGACTGACAAAAGTAGAAAAAATTCAGCACGAACAAACAGGGCCGAAGTCTCTGGCAGAACTGGTTAATGTATAAAAAATAACACAGGATTTTTTTAAGGAAAAAGGCTATGGGAACTTTTCATCATTTTGGTGTTCCGACCAATGTAAAGCAGGAAAATGAGTCTTATATGGAAGGGGCAAAACTCTTCTTAACCGATCCTGAAGCACACAGGTTCAGGATAGAGTTCCTTCGTTTCGAGGACGGCAGCCCGATGCATCCGGATATTATCAATAATCCCCACGCAGCGTTTATGGTCGAGAACCTCGAAGCCGAACTTGAGGGTAAAAACATCATCATGGAACCAACAGAAATTTCGGATACTTTGAAGATCGCCTTTTTCAATGAAGACGGCGCCGTCATCGAACTTATGCAAACCATGTAACTTGACAATACTGGAAGGATACTGAAATATGGCTATGAAAAAATTCATTAACGACCCGCTTAACCTAACGTCGGAACTGCTCGAAGGTTTCCAGATCGCTTACGGCGACAAGATCGCTGTCCAGTCCGAAAAACTGATCGTCCGTGTAAATCCCAAGGACCAAAACAAAGTCGCCATCGTGACATTAGGCGGAGCAGGCCATGAACCTGCCCTTAGCGGTTTCGTAGGCGAAGGAATGCTCGACGTCAGCGTGGTAGGCGACATATTTGCGGCACCTGGACCTCCAAAAGTACTTGAAGCACTGCGTATGATGAACCGTGAAGCGGGAATCCTGTTTGTCGTTCTGAACCATGCGGGCGATGTAATGAGCGCAAATATGGCAATGGAAATGGCTGAAAAAGAAGGTATCAAACTCAAAATGATACTGACACATGAAGACATTGCGGGCGGGCCCGATGCAGCAGAAGAGGATAAACGCGGACTTGTTGGCTGTGTACCTCTCTATAAGATCGCAGGCGCAGCAGCCGAAGCAGGCAAAAGCCTTGACGAAGTTTACGAAATCGCTGAACGCTTCAATAACAACATGGCAACACTTGCAGTAGCGATGAATTCCGCAACACACCCATCGACAGGTGATGTACTCTTCGAACTGCCTGACGATGAGATGGAAATCGGAATGGGGCAGCACGGTGAACCAGGCACAGGCCCGACAAAGATCCTCAGCGCAGACGACACAGCCAAGGTTATGGCTACCAGCTTATTAAATGCAATCAAGGCCGAGCAAGGCGATAAGCTCCTGGTGCTGATGAACGGCGCTGGCGCAACTACGTTGATGGAACTGTTCATCGTGCTTGGCGGAGTCAAGAAAGTGATCGACGAAAAAGGCATGACAATCGCGACTTCAAGAGTCGGCGAATTTTTGACCGTTCAGGAAATGGCAGGTTTCCAGATGTTCATCGCAAAGATGGACGACGAACTTCTGGAACTATGGAAAGCCCCCTGCGATACACCATATATGACGGTCAACTAATTACAGGATCAAATCATGAGCAATACTATCGGAAAAAAAGAAATAATCGCCATGATCGTTGGCGCTGTCGAAAAGATCAACGCAAACCATCAGATGCTCTCTCAACTCGATTCGGCAACCGGAGACGGTGACCACGGTACGACGATGCTCCGTTCCATGAAAGCTGTCAGCGAAACAATCGAATCCAGCACCGACACTGCGGTAAAGGACATGCTCTACAACATCGGCTGGGCGATAATGTCAGCAGACGGCGGTTCGACAGGTCCGCTGCTGGGATCGTTCTTTATGGGAATGAGCGAATCAGTTAGCGATACCGGTATGGATTGCGGGGCGGTAGCGGAAATGATCGCGGCAGGCATCAACAAGATGCACAAACAAAGCCGTGCACAGATCGGTGATAAAACGATGATGGACGCGATGCTGCCTGCAATGGAAACACTGAACAACGCTGACAAGACCGGATCGATCTCAGAGGCTCTCGCATCTGCGGCCAAGGCAGCAGCAGACGGCGCTGAAGCGACAACAGAGATGACAGCAAAATTCGGCAGAGCACGCAATCTTGGCGACCGTGTACTGGGCCATCGTGACCCCGGTGCGGTTTCGATCTCGTTGATCTTTAAAGGCTTCTGCGAAGGACTGGACAGTTAGAAAATATTTAGAAGGGAAGTTTTATCATGGCAGATAATGTTGGAAACCAGGAAGCAAAAGATTACGGCATCGGTGTTCCCGTAGAAAAGAAGGCTTTCTTTTTGAAGGGACTTGACCACGCCGACTGGGGCATCAAGGATCGAATGGGCAGAATTTTCGATAGCAAAAGCAGTCACACAGTTATGCTCGCATTTGATCACGGCTACATAATGGGCCCAACATCCGGCCTTGAGCGGATCGATCTTAGTATAGTACCGCTTATCGAACATGCTGACTGCATCATGTGCACACGAGGCGTACTTCGATCATGTATCCCGCCCCAGGTCAATAAACCGATTTCGCTACGTTACTCAGCCGGAACAACGGTACTTAGCGAACTGAATGACGAATGCATTCTGAATATCGAAGAGGCGATACGCCTTAACGTTTCAGCTATGGCGATCATGGTTTCAGTCGGCGGAATCTATGAAGGTAAAACCATCGAAAACCTGGTAAGGACAGCTGACATGGGGGCAAAATACGGCATACCCACGCTTGGTGTAACAGCAGTAGGCAAAGAACTTGCCCGAGACAGCAGGTACCTGTCAATGGCCTCACGTGTCTGTGCGGAAAACGGAGCGACATTTGTAAAAACTTATTACTGCGAAGAAGGTTTCGAGAAGGTCACTGCGGCATGTCCGGTTCCGATAGTTATCGCAGGCGGCAAAAAACTGCCCGAACTCGAAGCGCTGACCGTCGCATGGAAAGCAATTCAGGAAGGTGCGGCAGGCGTCGACATGGGACGAAACGTCTTCCAGGCCGATGCGCCTATAGCAATGCTAAAAGCGGTAAGAGGCGTCGTGCACGACGGGCTAAAACCGCAAGAGGGGCTGGAACTGTACAATACCCTCAAAAACGAATAATGGTTTTTAAACCTGTATGTCTGTTTGGAAAGGACACAAAATGATAGATATGAATCGAAGAGAAATGTTAGGACTTACCGCTGGCGCAGTCATCGCAGGCAGCAGTTTGATCCAGGGCTGCAACAGCAGCAGTAAAGGTAGTTTTATGAGCATAGGAAAACCAAAATACCAGAAATATACCAACGGAGATTTCTACAAGACCGATGGAACTTTCGATACGGAATTCGCGAAAAAAGCTTACTATGAAATGATGGAATACTTCAACTATCCGATCGTTGACCGGCTCAAGGGTGAAGAATTCTGGGCGGTTGACTTCGGACTTGGCAGGTTCGCCGAAGTAGGCATGGCAGGTATCTTCTGGGTCAACAACCAGAGGGATAATTATTTCGGGCATGAGATTTTTCTCTTACCCGACCAGAGAATACCCGAGCATGGCCACGACAAGACCGATCTTTGCGGGCCGAAGATGGAAGCATGGCAGCCGCGACATGGAATGATCTACACATACGCCGAAGGAACACCCTCACCTGGAGTAGAAGTGGATATTCCGGAAGCTGAAAAGAAATACTGGATAGCGAAGACCCGCACAAAAGTAATGCCGGGTGAATTGTCACACCTTGAAGTTGCAGGCACAATGCACTGGATGCGAGGCGGCCCGGAAGGCGCAATCGTAACGGAATACGCAACATACCATGACGGCAACGGCCTAAAGTTCAGCAATCCAAATGTAGCATTCTAAGCTAATAAGCTTCAAATTACAAAAGGCCCGCTAAGATAACCTTAGCGGGCCTTTTGTATTGACGAGGACTCTTTGTTTACAGCTTATAGAACTCTTCCCAGCCCTTTCTTGGGGGTTGTCCAACAAGCAGTCTGTTTGCGTAATCGTTATTCGTAATCTGTTTTGTCTTACGGTCAAATTTCAGCGTTCCTCCCAGACGCTGTGCGATAACACCAAGCAGGAACACCTGCGTCAAAGGACCTGAAACATCAAATGAAGAACGCGTCTTTTCCTCACCCTTGACCGAACGCAGGAAATTAGTCGCATGGTCCGAATGCTTCTCGGTTAGCTTTGTTATCTTGCCGTCTCTTTGCAGTTGTTTCATCTTATCGTTCGGAATAATCTGCAGCGTAGCGCTATGCGTTCCACCCTTGAACACAAGATCATCGCTGTAAATAATCTTACCGCAGGAATCCATCTTACGACCTTCGGCTAGTTCCTTCGGACGAGGCGGCAGATTCTTAACACCGTCGTACCATGTGATATCCATCGCGGGCATATTTTTGCCTCTTGACGGAAAATCAAACTTAATCGTAGAACCCATCGGGAATATGTGCATTTTCGGGCCGATGAGTTTTACCGCTTCGATAGTCTCAGGCATACCAAGGTTCAGGAAACGGTGAATCGTATCAAGCGTATGCGGTCCCCAGTCACCAAATGCCCCATTACCAAATTCGAACCAGCTTCTCCAATTGCCCGGATGCAGCTTTTCGTTGTATGGACGATAATTTGCGGTTGCCAGCCATGTGTCCCAATCAATACTTTCAGGCTGAGGCTGGGACTCAAAGCTGTCAAGACCGACCCACGGGTGCCAGCGTCTGCCCCTGTTCATAAACGCATCAACGTGACGAACATTCTTAATGATCCCCGCATCTACCCATGCCTTGAACTGTATAGGATTATTGCCCGAATGCCCCTGGTTACCCATCTGGCAAGCGACTTTGTATTTCTTCTCCGCAGCCATCATCAGTTCAACTTCCTGGAACGTATGAGCGAGAGGCTTTTCAACATAAACACCAATTCCATGCGACATCGCCCTCATAGCGATCGGAAAATGAGAATGGTCAGGCACACCGATCGTTACAGCGTCAATCTTGTCTGCCATCTTATCAAACATCTTGCGGAAGTCCTTAAACTTAGGAACATCCGGAAATTTCTTCTCAAGAGCCGCAGTTTGCTTGCTCCCCATAGCAACATCACACATAGCGACAACATTACAAAGCCCCGTTCCACGGTGCCACTTAGCTATTCCACCCCCCTGTGCCCCAATCCCGATGAACGCAATATTCACCTTTTCATTGGCCCCGATAACCTTCGATGGCATGATCGAATAAAGAGCACTGGCCGCAACGGCACTCTTCATAAAACTACGACGGGTAATGCTATGTCTCATATCTGTATCCTTTTCCGTGCAATAAAGAACAAAAAAAATGTCACCTAACGATATGCTAAAACGTATAAAAAGTCAATACATGCTTTAAAAAACATGGTTTTGGGCCCGATAATATGAACGGGAACAGCGACAAAATCGTAACACTTGAAATAATGACTCATACTTGGGATAATGTTTAGAGCAGCAAACATTAAAAGACGATAAATACAAATAGTATATTTAAGGAGACAGCTAATGAAAACTCTATTGAAATCATATCTGAATAACTGGAAACTCACTTTTTGTGGGTTGCTGTTTTGCGCTCTTCTTGCATTACCTGTATCTGCCGATTACTCGATCAAATGGTACACCGTCGACGGCGGCGGCATGCAGAGCAGCGGCGGACAGTTTGTCGTGACAGGCACGATAGGCCAACCGGATGCAGATGATTCGGCTGGCGACACCAAAAACATCGATGGAGGTTTCTGGACGGACCTGCCCCCTTGCGTTGTGAATCTTGAACTTTTCTCACAATTCGCGGAATACTGGCTTGAAGTGGGTTCAGGGATCCCGGCTGACCTGTACGTCGACAGTCATGTAAACATTCTTGACCTGCAGGTATTCGCGGATAACTGGCTTTGCTACTGTCCGTTTAACTGGGAACTGAGATAGAATAATACGATTATTACAAACCAAATTTGGAAAGGAAATATAATGAAAACTATGAAGATGTTATCACTTTCGCTTTTTGCATTATTCGTTATCGGCTCGATAACAACAGCACACGCGGAGACCACACCGGTTGGCTCTGCTTTTACCTACCAAGGTCAACTCTATGACGAAAATAAGGTTGGGTCGGGCCAATACGATTTCCTGTTCAGGCTCTACAGTCATGCCGCAGATACTGTTGGTTACGAGGTAGGTGTGGTTAATGACCTGCCGGGAGTTCAGGTACTGGACGGCAACTTTACGGTTCAACTGGATTTCGGACCTAATGCTTTCAACGGCAGCGCTTCATGGCTTGAAATAGCTGTAAGACCTTCAGGGCTGGAACCGGAACCGGCTTACACCGTAATGGACCCAAGGCAGCCACTGACACCGACACCTTACGCCCTTTACGCACTGAATACTCCGGAGGGACCAACACTAGCGGCCGAAACTCCGTTACACTATAATCCTGCTACAAATACCATCGGTCTCAATGCTGGCACTTCTTCAGGTGATCTGATGACGTGGAACGGCAACAACTGGATTTCACAGCCAGTACAGGATCTTAATTTGTCCAACATGCAGCCATACCTTACAGTAAACTTCATTATTGCTTTGCAGGGAACATTCCCATCCAGAAACTCATCAGAACCCTTCCTTGCGCAGATCATTATGTTCGGGGGCAATTTCAATCCAAGAGGCTGGGCCTTGTGTGACGGCCAGTTATTGTCAATCTCTCAAAACTCTGCCTTATTCTCACTGCTTGGAACAACATTTGGAGGCGATGGTCGAACAACTTTCGGACTGCCTGACCTCCGCGGAAGAGTACCGGTCCATGCAGGAACAGGACCCGGGCTAAGTCAACGCAGGCTGGGATCGAAAGGTGGAACTGAAACAGTCCGTAAATAACAGCAGCATATTTTTGATCTAAAAGAAGCCTGTTTTAAAAACAGGCTTCTTTTTTTTGCATATCACGGTATAATCCCCTTATGTTCTCATTACACTACATAACAATAATGTTCCTGTCCATTGCGGCTGGCCTGCAGGCGATGGAGACTCCGAAAAAAACTTCCGCGAAAGATGGACGCTGGTTTATCAAAGCAGTAAATACTCCTCAAAACATCGCTCCCCTGCCCGGAAGTGGCAAGGTCGTAATCGCCGTCGTGGATGACGGCGTTAGGATCACACACGATGACCTAAAAGACTTCATCTGGATAAATCCAAAGGAAATCCCAAATAACGGAGTTGATGACGATGGGAACGGATATGCGGATGACATCCATGGATTCGATGTTTCCGATGATAACAACACCGTTTCACCGCCTGATAAAAGACCAAAGGACTTCTATCATGGAACCCATATTGCCGGTGCGATAGCGCAGATCGCAAAAACCGTGTATGGCAATAAAGCATCAGATGTGATCAGCATCATGTCGGTCAAGGCGCTTTCAGACACCGCGCAACATGCATATATCAAAGACGGGTACAAAGGCATCGAATACGCTATAGAAGCTGGCGCTGACATCATCGTATGCGCATGGGGCGTCGGACACATCTCACCCGATGAATCGAAAACATTGCAAAGGGCTTATGACAAAGGGATCCTCATCCTGGCATCTGCGGGCAACTTCCCGGAGGGGCAGGAGAAATACCCTGCTGCCCATGAGACGGTTCTCGCCATTGGAGCACTGGACCAAAATGACCTTAAAAGCGCCAATTCAAACTTCGGCAGTTTTGTCGATCTGTCGGCGCCTGGCGTAGATATCGAAAGCGCTGCATCATTTTCGGATACCGCTTATGAATTTCGCGATGGTTCCTCAATGGCAACAGCTATTGCTGCGGCGGGGGCAGCTATCCTCAAATCACAGAACCCTGCATACACTCAAGACATGCTGAGAGCCTGTTTGAAAAATTCCGCAGATAACATTGCTGCCGCAAACAGTGAATATACCGCTCAGACAGGAGCAGGTAAACTGAACATCACTGCTGCTATCGATTGCAAACTTTTCAAACAGAATGTTAAAAAAGAGAATGTTACGCAAAAACCGCAGGGATATATACGAGCGTACAATCGATCCAATAATAAAACATCATGGACGATCAAGCCGCACGGGACTTTCAAGGGGATATGGTTTCGGTCGATCTTTACAAAAAACACAAACAACAAATCAATCGTAAAATTCTATTCTGACAGTTCACCGGCTGCCAAGCTATACGGCAGTTATACTCTGGACCAACTGCCAGCAAAAGTTTTTGTTCCTGGAACAACAGCATACGTTACCTGCGAAACGAAAGAGGTCAGGAGTAAAACCGATCTCCTGATGGAGTTCAGAGCCGAAGCCATCGATTTCAGCAGGCTGTATTGCTGTGACACAGTTAAGCTCGATACGGAAGGAACATTTGTAGACGGCAGCGGCGAGAACAATTACTCCAACAAAAGCGATTGTAAATGGCTCATCACAGCTCCAGCCGGAAAGGTCATCCATATCAAGTTCACCGAATTTGATACACAGGCCAAAACCGACTTCGTATATTTCTTCAACGGCACGGGTACACATGAGAAGATCATGGCGATCTTCAGCGGTCCGGACATCCCGCCGGAGATAGTAACCTGGACAAACCAGGTCCTCGTCTGGTTTGTAACCGACACAAAGATTCAGGGTAAAGGCTTTAAGGCAGAATACCGTTTTGTTGATCCATAAGGCCTGATCTTCACTTTTTTTCATATTTATATGCGAAATAACAGGCTTTGGACCACTGATACCGGAGAAAATGCAAATATTACTGTTTTTCTCTTGCTTTTATTGTGATTTAATTGCATAATAAAGGATTGTAGTTGCTAATAGGGGTAGTTAGCATTGTCCATTCACCTGTAACTCTCTTTTTTAATGATGGATCGTTTGAGGTTACTTGTCCATCAAGGCAGAGGGTTTATGTACAGACCGATTTACCCGAAATTGTTAATTTTATGAATAAATGAAAAGTAAGTAAAATGAAGAACATCGTAAAAATCAGGAACATTGGAATTTCAGCTCATATTGACTCGGGCAAAACAACGCTCAGCGAGCGCATGCTTTTTTATGCAGGCCGCATCCACCGCATCCAGGAGGTACGCGGCAATGACGGCGGAGCTACGATGGACTTCATGGAACTCGAACGCGAACGCGGCATTACGATCACATCTGCCGCCACACAGGTTTCATGGAACGACAAAAGCATAAACCTTATAGACACTCCGGGCCACGTTGACTTCACAGTAGAAGTCGAACGCTCACTGCGGGTACTCGACGGTGCGATCATGGTCCTCTGCGCAGTCGGAGGCGTGCAAAGCCAGTCCGTAACGGTCGATCAGCAGATGAAACGCTACCGTGTTCCGCGGATCGCCTTTATCAATAAGATGGACCGTACAGGTTCCGATCCCGAACGCGTATGTACCGATCTTAGAGAGAAACTCGCACTGAACGTGGTCCCGATCCAGTTGAACATGGGCGAAGGCAACGATTTTGTCGGAGTCATCGATCTGGTTAAAATGGAAGCAATGACATTTCTCGGCAACGACGGCGAAAAAGTCGTCCGCCAGGAGATCCCAGCAGAACACCTCGAAGCTGCCCAAAACGCTCATCACGAAATGCTCGATTCACTCAGCATGTTTAATGACGAAATGATGGAGCTGATGCTTGAAGAGCAGGAGGTCCCGCAAAAGATGATCACCCAGACGATCCGTGAAACGACCATCAACCGGGACATCGTTCCTCTTATGATGGGTTCTGCGTTTAAGAACAAAGGTGTTCAGCCGCTGATGGACGCGGTTTGCGACTACCTGCCAAGCCCGATCGACCGTGCGTGTTTTGCCCGTGACCACAACAACGAAGGTACCGAGATACCGTTGACCATCGACCCTGACGCGCCGCTTGTAATGATGGTGTTCAAGATCGCAGACGAATCTTTCGGGCAGCTAAGCTATGCCAGAGTCTACCAGGGCACCATGACAAAGGGCCAGCAGTACAGAAACGCCAGA
>DAOWHR010000169.1 GCA_030641315.1 Anaerohalosphaeraceae bacterium
AAGGCTGGAATCCAGCGTAAAATAGCTTCCGCCGCAGGCGGTATCCTGTTATTTAACAGTTGGCTAAAATGTTACAAATCATCCCTCTTTACCTATACAGCGATTCAAAACACAAAAACTTGATGATAATTCTTGAAATTTGTCAAAAAAACTTAAATGCCCCCTAAACACCCCGATAAAGCACCTTCTCCAAAAAAACACCGCAACAAAGCCACCCCAGCAATGATTCCCGGCGAGAATGGGCCATCCCAAAAGCTCGTCGGAGCCGACCATCATTGCGGCCAAATCCAACAGATATTTCCCACCCAATCAAAGCGGTCGGAAAAGAAATCCCCACCAGATAAAACAAAAAAATCTTCCCTTCGCGACCTTCGCGGTAAGTTACTGCATCACAATAACTTACCAAATAAAAAGTCACCAAACCTCACATTAAAGGACAATCCCCACCTCTCGACCGGCAAATAACACACGCCCGCAAAACAAGGATATCCGTCCCTTTCAAAACTCAGCGATAAACCACTATCCCACAAGCACTTACACCCGTTTCAAGCCTATAACAAGACAATCTCCACCAACCGACCGCGCAATAAAACCAGATACCCATCACCCACAATAAAACCCCAATAACAACCCAATACCGCCGTTTTCCAACCCCCAAACCACCCATCTCATATACGAAAAAACAAAAATCGGTCAAAAACGGTACATTCTGGTACAAAATCCCGGTTCACAAGCCACAAATATCACAAAAAACACTCCCATTTCAGGATTTCACTTCAAACCAGAACTGTCCCTCGCTATACTTGCCCAACCTATGAACCAACGTAAACTGCACATAAAGAGCTTCGGCTGCCAGATGAACAAACTCGATTCATCTCTGGTAGTCGCCGCGCTGAAAGACATCGGATTTCAAATAACAGATAAACCAACCCTCGCCGACGTGGTCCTGATCAACACCTGCTCAGTCCGAGGCCACGCTGAGAACCGCGTAATGAGCAACCTCGGCCATCTAAAGCATCTAAAACAATCAAAACCAAACCTCATTGTAGCCGTCATGGGCTGCATGGCACAACGGCTCGGCAGCGAACTGCTCGAACATCCCGCTGTAGACATCGTCGCAGGCCCGGCTCAGATACCGCAAATCCCCGAAATGATCAACGATGCCCTGAACTGCCGCATAAACTCGATTGCCATAACAGAAAAGATCAGAGCAAGGCACGCTCCCGCAGAAAACAAAACACTCGACGACTTCGAATTGGCTTATGATACCGATGAAAACCACATCTCATCGCAGGCATTCGTGCGAGCGATGCGCGGCTGCAACAACTTCTGCACATACTGCATCGTCCCCTACGTTCGCGGCCCTGAAATATCACGACCTCCGCATGCAATTATCGAGCAGATCAAAAAACTAACGGATCAGGGTGTTAAACAGATCACTCTGCTGGGCCAGACGATAGATGCATACTGCTATGACGGCGATGAACGACAATACCGCCTGGCCGACCTGCTTGAGATGGTCCATGACATCGATGCAGTCAAGTGGGTTCGCTTCATTACCAGCCATCCCGGCAAATTCGATCCCGCGATACTAAACGCAATGGCAAACCTGCCCAAAGTATGCCCTTACCTGCACATACCCGCTCAATCGGGCAGCGACAGGATACTAAAAGCAATGAATCGAAAATACACTTCTGCTCAATATCTTGACCTGATAGCCCAGGCCAAAGAAACCGTGCCTGGCATCGCCATCGCTTCTGACTTTATCGTGGGCTTTCCCGGCGAAACAGATGATGATTTTGCCGCTACCGTTGATCTTGTACAAAAAGCACGTTTCAAAAACAGCTTTGTGTTCAAATACTCACCCCGGCCTGGAACGCATGCGACCAAAGAGATGGAAGATAATGTTCCCGATGAAGTAAAAAAGCAGCGTAACATCGATCTTCTGGATGTGCAGAACCAAATCGCCGAAGTTGACAACCAGCATTTCCTCGGCAAGACAATGGAAGTCCTCGTTGAGGGCCTCAGCAAAAAGCCGCACCTCAATAAAGCCGAAAACGACAACAACCCACAACTGATAGGCAGAACCGCGACGGACTACATAGCAGTATTCAACGGTCCGGAAGAACTGGCAGGCGGATTTGCAAAAGTCAGAATCACCAGGACCTCTCCTCTGACCCTGTTTGCAAAGCTAATTTAATACTCAAAACCTGGATAAGCAAAATATAAGCTTCAAATCTGTTGGTTGACATTGTCTGTACCTTTGTTATTATTGGGGAAACTGATTGTCCGATCTTAAAATAAAGGTAACGACAAATGAACAGAAAAGTACGTTTTACGACATCGGCAGTAATTATCCTGTTAACATTTGCATCTTTCTGTTCGGCTGAGGGTGTCGATCAATTTCTGGGTAGATGGGCACTGACGATTCCAGGCGGCAGGGCGGGATGGCTTGGGATCGAGCAGCAAAACGGCTATCTTGACGCTTCGATCCTTTGGGGCGGCGGCAGTGTCGTTCCGGTAAGCAGTGTCTACGCCGATGGTGACACGATCAATATTACCCGCCAGCACAAAGTCGAACGCAAGGATAAAGACGGCAATGTTGTGCGGACACATTTCATAGCTGAGATCATTACCGCAATTGTTGACGGTGACAACATGAAGCTGGTGCAGGTGCGACCACACAATAACGGCAAAAGTGTTAGCCGCAATGAGTTTACGGGTAAGCGGATCCCGGCGATGCCTGCAAAGCCCGATCTGTCGAAAATTAAGTATCCCCGAGAGCCTTATAGCCTGTTCAATGGGCTTAACCTTACAGGATGGAAGTTGACCAATCCCAAGCAGAAAAACGGCTGGTCGGCTAAGGATGGCATTTTGATAAACAGGCCCGTGCAGCCTGCAAAAGGGCATATTTCGTATGGCAACCTGCAGACGGTTAACAATTTTCTTGATTTCAATCTCAAACTTGAAGTGAAGGTTCCAAGACGCGGAAACAGCGGTATCTATCTTCGCGGTATCTATGAAGTGCAGATCGCTGATACTTACGGCAGGGAACTGGACAATCATAATATGGGTGCGGTCTATTCACGGATCAAGCCTACAGAGGCTGCTGAGAAGAAGGCGAATGAATGGCAGACGGTTGATATAACGCTGTGTAAACGTCATATTACGGTAATACTGAACGGTAAGACGATTATTGACAATCAGCCGCTGCTTGGTTGTACCGGGGGTGCGTTAACATCGGATGAATCGAGGCCTGGACCGATATATTTGCAGGGAGATCATTCGGGGGTCAGTTACAGGAATATTATTATCAGGACAATTCAGTGATGTTGTAATCCGGGTTGCAGTTCTACAGAGTTGTGCCGTTATTAGGCAGTTATTACTCAGTTAGCCCCTCTTAGTAGTGAAAATGAGGTTAATTGTCGCAGGTTGGCCTGAGATTATTGGGGTGGTATTATTGCGGTGTGTGCGGGGAGATTGTCGAGTTGTCTGGTCGGCAGTTATTTTTTTTGCAAGTTTTTTATGTATTCTTTCCGAAATTCCATAGGCTGCCCTATATGCTATGGAAGCAGGGGCGTGTTGCTGCTGTTTTATTATGTTCGTTATGGAGAGTATATATGTCAACTTCAGGGCAGGATATTTATGGCGGATCCGACGATCGGGGCCACAGCTTTATCACCCTGTATCTGGAGAATGAACGGCGTATATATGGTTTTATCATGGCGCTGGTTCCTAACTGGGCCGATGCTGATGATATTCTTCAGGAGACTACGAAGGTAATGTGGTCAAAATATGGTGAATTTACCATGGGGAGCAATTTTCTGGGTTGGGCGTTTACGATCGCAAAGTTTCAGGTTCTGAATCATTTGAGTAAGAAACGCGGGGACAAACTTCGTTTTCATGAGAATCTTATCGAGACAATCGCTGCTGACGCATCAATGAATGAAAAACAGTCCGATCTGCGAGATTCGCTGCGTGATTGTATCGGCAGGCTTGGCAAGACGGAGAGGCAGCTGCTCGAATTACGTTACGAGAACAACGCTTCACCGAAAAAGGTGGCTGAGCAGATCGGTAAGGGTGTCGATACTGTGTATAAAGCGTTGACGCGGGTTCATAACCAGTTGTTTTATTGCATAAAACGCAAACTTTCTATAGGACGGAAACTATGAGTGCCGACAGTGACAAACTTGCGGAACTGCTTGAGCTTGCAGGAGCGTTGCGGCAGGAGTCAATAAACGAGCAGCAGCTGAGGCGGTTGGAGGAACTGATCGGCGAAGATGCTGAGATGCGGGGGCATTACATAATATACGTTCGGATGTGTGCGGAATTGCGGAGCCGAAGAAGGGATGCGGCCATAAGTGAACTGCTTGCCAGGCAAACGGCAGACAGACATGACGAAATTACTGAGGCGGTTCTTGATGAGAAGTTGTGGCAGGAACTGGCCGAGAGTGAGATAAATGCCCCGGAAGTATATGTTGAAAGGCCTCGCTCGAAAAAAGAATTGCCGCCAATCGAACCTTATGTAATACAGCGTGGCCAGAAGCGGGTAATTTCACGATCTTTAATGTACCTGGCAGTGATTTCTTCGGCAGCGTTATTGTTTATTATGTTATTGCCGTTAATTGTGCCGCCTGCACCGCCTATCGTTGCGAACCTTACGAAGACGGTCGGAGCGCAGTGGGACTCGGCAGAGAATAGTTTTCAGGCGGGTGACTCTTTAAGGGAAGGCGACCTTGTCCTGCGGAAGGGAACCGTGCAGCTTTATTTCCTTAAGGGGGCCGAGGTTATTGTCCGTGCGCCGGCTCGATTACGACTTGAAGGGATCGGACAGCTTTTTATGTACAGCGGTAATATCTCAGTAAAAGTTGAAAAAGACTGTGACGGCTTTCTGGTTCGTACGGCAGGTGCGACGATGGTCGATTACGGCACGGAGTTCGGGGTGATCGCTTTTGAGGACGGCAGAACGCAGGTCCATGTTTTTGACGGCGTTGTTGGGCTCAGGACCGGTTCGGACCCTTTGCGTTTTGGCCAGGCAACTCGTCTGAAAAAGGGTCAGGCAAGCGGGGTGAATTCGTCAGGCCAATTATCCGGTAAGATCACAAAAGCTGTTCCAAGACTTTTTGCGCGGCAGATTCCTGAGCCTCAGGAGTTTGCTATTCCGGGCGAACGTATCGATCTTGCAGATATTGTCGGGGGGGGCAATGGTTTTGGAACCGGTTTCTTAAAAGGCGGCATCGATGCGGGAACAGGTGAGTTTATTGAGAAATATCAGAAGTATCTTGTGCAACTTGGCAGATCGCCTACGAAGCTTGGAGAATACCGATACAATCAGGTTTCAGAGCTGCCTTATGTTGACGGCGTGTTTGTTCCGAATGACAAGGCTGCGCCTTTGGAGGTAACTTCTCAGGGGCATAAACTTCTTTACTGTCCGGTTGCCAACTCAGTTTACTACAGTAAGGGAATAGTCAACCGCGTTGGAGGTGTGACTCTTAACGGTAAAGAATATGGTTCCCGTGAGCATCCGGTAATAGCAATGCTAAGGAACAAGGGCATTACTTTTGATCTTGCTGCTATTCGTGCGGATATTCCCGGTTCGAGGATCGCACGTTTTAACGCGTTGGCGGGGATATCCAGTTCAGTTCTTCAATTTTCAGAAGAACGTGGAATGCGTGCCTCATTTATGGTTCTTGTTGATGGCGAAGTCAGATTTGTACGATCCGCTGTTACGCCGAGGACCGGCGGTATCCCGATAGACCTGGAGCTTGAAGATACGGACAGGTTCCTTACTCTTATTACCGCTTACGAACAGGTCGGCATGCGAAATACATCTGTCTTTGCTGAGGCGGCTTTGGGACTGGAATAGATATTTTCATAATGGATATTGGATCAATTTTGATTGGTCAAGAAGAAATAATGTGAGACGGCTGAACTTTTGGTCGAGGCCTGCCGTCCCACGAAGGTCCAGATAGGAGTGCTTTCGCGCGCCTATGACCTTTTTTTATGATACTTGTCGAAAGTGGTTTAGTCAAACAGTATTTACGTGGATTTATGGTTAGGAAATCAGGTTTAAGGAGAATTGTAACATGCGGAAGAAAAAAGGATTTACGCTGATCGAGCTGCTGGTTGTTATCTCGATCATCGCATTGCTGCTTGCGATATTGATGCCAGCTTTGGGGAAAGTTAAAGAAAAGGCCCGCGAAGTGGTATGTAGGTCAAATTGCAAGCAATGGGGCGTTATTGCTGCTGTTTTCACCGCTGACAATGATGACAAGATGCCGGATTATGGCTCAGCGGCGAATCCGGCAGAAGTTTGGGTGAACCTGTATCGCGATTACTATCAGGAGCCATCCATTAGATTCTGTCCCTCGGCAGTAAAGCCGGGAACCGAAGAATATTCTTTCGGAAGTGTCATAAGAAAAAAGGGCGGAAAGAATATGGCATGGCAGCAGGAGTACACCGGATCATTTTCGGGTTTGTCATTGGATAACGGCAGTTATGCGATAAACAGTTGGACGGGAAATCCTGTTAGTGGTTCTTCCTGGGATAAAAACTACGGGGGTCATTTCTTTAGAAAAATGTTTCAAAGTTCGGCTTCAAACATTCCTTTTCTGGTGGACGGTGCCACACTGGGTTTGAATCCGATAGTAAGCGACGGCAACAAGGCTCCTGAGTTTGACGGTGACTGGTCTCCGGGTTGGGTGAACAGTATGAAAAGAGTATGTCTCGACAGGCACAGTGGCAAGATCAACGCTGTATTTCTTGACGGATCCGTTAGAGGTGTTCCCTTAAAGGAAATATGGTCACTCAAATGGAGCAGGAAGTGGAACACTAATCTTGGCCCAACCAATGCCTGGCCGGAGTGGATGGAATAATCCAAAGATAATAACTATCCAGGAAGGAATTAGTTTAACTGTTTGATGGATCATCTTCTTATTTTTTTGTTTTGGAGGCAGTACGATGAAAGCAGTAATTATTTTAGCAGTAGTTGCCGTTGCGTTGACGGCAGGAATAGTAAATGGCGGGTTGATCGCTTATGAAGGTTTTGATGGTACGGCTGGTTCTGATGTCGATACCACTGGCAGCGGAACCGGTTGGGCCGGTACATGGAGCAAGTCAACGACCACCGCCGCGGCATTTGTATATGAAGATCCGGGCCTTGTACATAAGACTCTTGACGTTACGGGTCTTAGCGCAACATTCAAGGGTAATGGTGGAGGCACAGCACGCTACAGTCGCAGTCTGGCTTCGGCTGTTACGCTTGATACGGCTGGTGACGAAGTCTGGGTGTCATACATCCTGGATATGAAGGAAGTTCAGGCAGGTCGTGGTTTTGGCATTGAATTGACCAGTGCCGGCACCTCTGTTGCGGCATTTGGTAAAGGGATCAATAAAAGTTCGGGGCTAGGCACAAAGTTTACCTCCGACTGGGTCAATGTTGGTAATCCAAGCGGCGTCAAACTGCTGATGCTGCAACTTTCGTTTGATGGGACAGACACTACGGCAACGATGTATATCGACGGTTCTGCGACTGCTCCTCTGGGCAGCGCGTCAGCAACCGGAAGCATAACAATTGCTGGTTCCATAACAATAGATGGCGTTAATCTTTTCGGCTATCACAGCAGCACACTTGATAACACCTTGGATGAGATCCGTATCGGTGACACGCAGGCTGACGTTATTGTGCCAGAGCCTGCAACACTGGCTCTGCTTGGTCTTGGGTGCATTGGTATTATCAGACGCAGAAAAGCGTAATGGCTCGTGTTTTAGGTCAGCCGTACCAATAAGGATACGGCTGATCTAAAGGATTGTGTGAAATATTTTTTTTGTAAGGAGAAGTAAAATGAAAAAGTTGTTTGTATTGTTGATGTTGGCGGCGATGATGTTTGCGGTTGGTACCGCAAATGCAGCCATTGCTGAAGATCCGTTAGAAGGCACAGCAGGCGGCAATCTTGATGATTCTGCTGGTGGAAGCGGTTGGGGCGGGGCATGGACCCTTAGTGCTGGCGGCGCCGGGTCATTTACGTTTGTCAGCCCGGGGATGACGTTCACCGGGCTTGAGACGGCTGGCCTGAAAACCGTTTTTGATCCGACTGGTGCTACCACTGTCAGGATGAACCGTGTACTGGAATCTTCCGTTACAGTTGACGCCGCTAATCCGGAAGTCTGGGCCAGCGCACTTGTAGAGATCGGCTCAGGCTCAGGTGATGTCAATGCAGGTCGTGGTATTGGTGTTGAACTGGCAAATGCAGGCTCTGCAATCGTCGGATTTGGTAAAAAACTAAACAGCCGTTTTGGCGTTGGTACTGCGCTGACTGGCACATGGGAAAATTCTGATGTTGCTGCCAGTTCTGTTGGGATTCGTTTTGTTGTATTGAAGCTTGCCTTTGACGGGACTGACACAGTTGCTACGGTCTATGTCGCAACAGATGGCGATACGATTGACATTGATGATCCGACAACATTTACAGGAACAGCAACTATAACTCTTACCGGGTCCGTTACTTTTGACGGCGTAAATATCTACGCCTATCATGGCGGAACAACTTCCAACGGTGTTGATGAGATTCGCGTTGCTGCTTCATACAGTCAGTTGATAAGCGGGAGCACTGCGACAAAACCGGAACCTGGCAATAACGCACCTCTGGTAGCGGTAGACGACGACATCAGCTGGCAAACTCCGGGTGAAGTAGTTCCTGACAGTTACACGCTTTACTTAAGAGCTGGTGATCCTAATTTTGCTGCAGGCGGCAATATTGTCGACGGCGACAGCGTTACACCGGTAGCCCCAGAAGACGAAGATTACCCCAGAACAACTTATCCTCTTGATACACTTGCTTTTGATACGACTTATTTTTGGAGAGTTGACGTTGTAGCTGGCGTTGAAATATTTGAAGGTTCTGTGTGGAGATTTACAACTGCACCGGCAACACCGGTTGTTACAGTTGATCCGGTTTCGCAGACAGTTGCGGCCGGGACAGAGGTTATATTAACTATCGAGCAGCAGAACGGTACATCGTTTAAATGGTACCAGGATGGCGATCTTGTCTCCGGTGCTGTCAGCGAGACTTATGTTATAACAAGCGCTCAGCAATCTGACGAAGGTTTCTACACATGTGAAGTAATCAACGGTGCTGGCAGCCATACATCAGCGGCAGCACAACTTATGACAGAGAGGCTTGTAGGCCACTGGACGTTTGATGATACGCTGGACGCCGAAGTTGGCGATTTGACCGCTGTGATCGTCGATCCTAACGATGCCAACGCAACTCCCGCTACGGTAAGTTTTGGCGCCGATGCCGATGCTATCGTTGGAACTGCCTCTCTCAGCCTTGACAACACTGATCTTGTCGAAGGCGGCTGGTTAACGGTTCCCGGCAGTGAGGATCTTTATAACTTCTATCCACAGGGACTAACGGTTTCGAGCTGGATAAAGACGACAGCGACCGGTGTTTATGACGACATTGTGTCCAAAAACTACGACGATGGTGCTTCCCGCTGGTTCATGAGGATTGCGGGAACCAATGGGCTGTTCAGAATGGGTTCGGCAGGTGCATGGACCAATGCTGCGATCAATGACGGCGTATGGCATCAGATGGTAACTACATATAATCCGACAACTGGGATCGCACAGGTATATCTGGACGGGCAGGCCAAAGGCTCTGCTTCAATGTCACCTACATCTGAAGGAAATCTGGCCCCGATCGTGATCGGTGGTTCGGCATACAACAATGCTGGATGGACCGGTTTTATCGATGATGTTAAGATCTACAGCTATGCGATAGATTCGGTAACAGTTGCCAAGTCTTATACAGATGTCGCAGGCGGAACGATATGTGTTGATCGTGAAGGTCTGGATTTTGACATTGCAGGCCCTGAAGTTGACGAAGAAGGCAACCCGATTCCTGACTGCAAAGTCAACCTTTATGATTTTGCAGTTTTCGCAGCAGACTGGCTGAACTGCCGTGAAGTTCCGACATGTATTCCATAAGGAATAGCAGTCAAGAAGTATTTTCAGCAGGATGACAAAGTGAGGGCCTGGAGCCCGTCTCCAGGCCCTCACAGTTTTATTTGCTCAGTGGGAGTGTTATGAATTGTTATAATAAAAAGATATTCTGTATTTTGGCGTTTTTGTTATTTACGATCTCAGCCTATGGTGTTGATTTTATTGCAGGTACGAGCTACACGGACAAACTTGGCGGCAGTTCATTGAGCGGAGGACAGCTGAGCTTTAGCGAAACTGACGTTCGCAGATTCTGGCACCTTGAGTTCAGCCGGACAGGGACATATTCCGTTTATGCAAAAGTCGATGTGTCGTCAGCAGAAGCCGGTTGTGTTTTGCGGATAGGTGATTATCTGCCGCAATACGGCGAGGCATCGACCGCGGAGGCGACGCTTACAGCAACGTCCGGTACGCAGTGGCAATATATTGGTGAGATCATCATTCCTGAGACAGGACTTCATTATATATTTCTTCGATTTCCTGTTTTGGCAGGCAGTCAATCGGGTCAGGTCGAGGCGATCCGCCTTGAAGGGGCCGGTCAGATCACACAGGGCGTTGCATGGACGGGACGGGCGGCGGCGGCATTTTATGCTGTTGGTGAATACACGTCTTCTCGCAGGACCAAGTATGTTGAGATGATACCAAGGCCGTGGCCTACACCTAACATAGGTGGAACTCATACTGTCGCCTCTATCAGCGGGTCATATTCTCATAATAATAGTAATGTAGCATTTTCTTTATGGCAATCAAATGGCCTTAATCCAACACCGCTGGTTGCGTTTGGCGGAACGCGGATATTCACACACGAGGGCGAAGGATCCACGATCGAACTTGACGATTTTTATCTGGACCCGACAAGACGCAGGAAGGTTCTGATATTTATGACTCCTGACGGCAGCGGCAATACCATCACTGCTGTCTGTGCCGGTGAAGTGGGGCAAGGATGGTATCTTGTCGGGAGAATGCGTGAGTATGCCAGCAAGACCTTAGGCAGTGGTTATGGTTTTATTGAAAACTTCAGTGTGTTCAACGCACACTATTATCAAAGGGCCTGCGCATGGGGTAATTCATGGTCATTCGGAAGCCATTCAGGGCAAAACTCATGGCTCGAAAACAAAAGTGTCAGTGCCGATTTCAAAAATCCGGCGGACAATCCCGATCCTTTTACAACAGGGGTATATCGCTGGGGGAAAAGCGGCCTTAAGCAGGATATGGTGGAGATAACCATCGGAGGTCAGTTAGAACAGATCAATAATGGAAACAAAATTTATTACACGCTGCCGTCCGGGCGGCCTATGCCGGTGCTGCCGACATTGAATCTTGTGTGCACGCTGAATGAGCAGGACGAAATATACCAGCTTGACGATGCCCAGGTAAACTCGAATTATTCAGAAAACGTTTCAACAAGGATCAAGGATCCGTTCTCTTCAATTGGTTTCAATTTCCAGAAAATATCCGGCCCTGCGTGGCTTACCGTTAGTTCAAATGGTTTGCTTAGCGGCAGACCGGCAATAGGCGACAGTGGACAGAACCTGATTGAAATAGAAGTTTACTCTAATAATATGGGGCTTTCCGGAATCTTTACTATCGGCATATATGTGGCGGCCCCTGGAAACAACGCACCTGTTTTTCTCGATCATCCAACGGAAGTTCAGACAGTTGCGACAGCGGATGATCCTGTACTGCTAACATTTCCATTACATGACCCGGACGCGACAGATACGCTTACCCTGTCTGTCGTTTCCGGTGATCTATCTGGCGTGTTCGGGATCGATCAGGCGACAAAATCTTTGATCAAAGTGTCCGTCCCGGTTGCAGATCAGGTATACCCGCTGACACTTGAATTATCAGACGGCACAGAAACAGTAACAACAAATGTTGACGTAACTGTTGTTCAGGGCGACGGCAGGGGCGGGGCGACAAAAGATGTATGGTACATGTCGATCGGCACGACCGTTGCGGAGTTGGAAAATGATCCGCGATATCCGGACGACCCGAACTGGACAGGTGCGGTCGGTGACCTGACCGAAGACTATATGGGAAAGAGTACCGGCTATCGTATTCGAGGATATATTTATCCTCCGGTAACGGGAAGCTATACTTTCTGGATGACCGGTGCCCAGGCAGGTGAGTTTTGGCTAAGCTCCGATCAGTCATCCGGTAACATCGTAAAACGAGCGGGCTTTTCCCCGACATCGTCATCATCATTAGTGACCTTGTCAGTTGGTCAGCGTTACTATTTCGAAGCTCTTGCCAAATGCGGTAATTATAACACCGGCAACTTACAGGTTGACTGGCAAGGACCCGGTCTGTTTCGTCAGGTTATCGCAGGTGAATATATCAGCCCGATCGAATACGTAAGACCTGAATATTCGGAAAACACAATAGCATTACGTGAAGTGCTGGTTGGCGAGCCTTATCAGGAGAACATGCGTACCAAACTCAAGACTCTGGATATGTGGGATGTTCTGGTTTATGAAAAATTAAGCGGGCCCGAATGGGTGGTCGTCAGCAGTGATGGAATGTTGACAGGTACGCCGGATGACTTGGATGTCGGTGTGAATTCTGTTTTGCTTCGGGCAACAGTACCGGGTGGATTGTATGATGAAGTTACTTTAGAGATAAATGTCAATGCAAACAACGCACCTGTATTTAACGCAGATCCGATAGTTCTGGCGGACATTAATGAAAATTCCGCTTACAATAAATCACTGCGGTCTTACGCATCAGATATAAATACAGGTGTGCATTTTGGCTTCGGTGATCGTTTAACATTTGGTATTGTTTCAGGTCCCGGATGGCTGCATATAAGCGACGATGGTCAGCTTTACGGAACACCGACAGATAATGATGCAGGTTTGAATATCTGGACCGTTCGTGTTACTGATCTTGGCGGTTTAACCGCAGAAACTCAATTAGAATTTGAAGTGTTATCTCAAAATGATTACCCGGAATTTGTCAGTGATCCGATCCTGATGAGCGTTATGCTTGGTGATGCGGTAGTCGGCAGCCTTGCCGATCAGTGCCATGACCCTGATGTTGGTGATGTTTTGACCTTCAGCAAAGATGACGGACCTGCGTGGCTGATTGTCGGCGAAGACGGCAGCTTGAGCGGTATGCCTGCTGACATTGACGAAGGCGTCAATCAGTTTACCGTATCGGTCGATGACGGCAACGGCGGCAGTGATCAGGCGATTCTTAAGATCAATGTTCTTACCGGAGTCTGGTTCGTGCATGAGCCTTTTGACGGTTCTCCAGGAGCTGACGTAATCGGCAGTGCGGGCGGTACGGGTTTCGATGGTGCGTGGGTTCTCGGCAGCGATGGCAGCGCGGGAGCTTTTACATTCGCAGGAACAGGGATGACGTTTACCGATATTGAAACCAGCGGCCTTAAAACGGTATACGATCCGATCTCAGGGGCCACTACGAGGTATAAGCGTTCGCTGGTATCTGCTGTAACAGTCGATGCGGTCACTACGGAAGTCTGGGCCAGCGCTCTTGTCGAGATCGGTTCTGGTTCAGGGGATGTCAATGCCGGGCGCGGGATCGGGGTAGAGCTTATAAATGGCAACTCAGTAGTTGTCGGCTTTGGAAAGAAACTAAACTCTACATTTGGCGTCGGTCAGAGCATGACCAGCAGCTGGACAAATTCAGGTATCTCGGCAGGGACCGTTGGCGTCAGGCTTCTTGTGCTGCGGCTCGCCTATAATGGTACGGATACTATAGCTACTGTATATATCGTTAAAGATGGTTCTTCTTTTGATATTGCCGATCCGACGACATTTACGGGCAGCGCATCTATTACATTGCCCGGCGCGGTTAGTTTTGATAGTGCGGGTCTTTATGCCTATCATAGCAGTACGACATCCAATGCGATCGATGAGATCAGGGTAGGGCCTTCATACGAATCGGTGGTCGGTCTGCCTGAATTGGATAATACGCCGCCGAACCCAGATCCGATGTTATTCGATGTTTTGCCATATCCATCGGGAACATATTCTGTTACGATGTTTGCAAGGGTGGCTTATGACCCAAATGGTGTGGAGTATTACTTTACCTGCACACAAGGTAGCGGGCATAACAGCGGTTGGCAGGATAGTGTGAACTATACCGATAGCGGACTTAGCAGCGATATTGTTTATACATACACTGTTAAGGCAAGGGATAAGAGCGCCAATCAGAACGAAACCGGCGAATCGCAGGGGCGATCTGTTGTGATCGATCTTTATGACGGCAGAGCAGGGCTGATGGATTTTGCATCTTTTGCCGATCTGTGGCTTGAGTATGATTGCGGCTTTTGCGGCGGTGCGGACCTGACAGATGACGGTGATGTTGACATGAATGACTTGATGGTGTTCGCGTCGAATTGGCTGGATTAAATTTATCGAACTTTTTAAAGGGAATGAATTCAATGAGAAGACGGGATTTTTTGAAGGTGGTTGGTGCTGGTGCAATAGCTTCTGTCATGGGCGGCGAATTTGTCAGAAACGCAGCAGCAGCTAAACGCAAGCCGAACATTATTTATATTCTTGCTGATGACCTTGGATATGCTGAGGTTGGCTGTTACGGGCAGAAGAAGATCAAGACGCCAAATATTGATAAGCTTGCTGCGCAGGGGATGAAATTTACCCAGCACTATTCGGGTAATCCCGTCTGTGCGCCTTCGAGATGTACGCTTTTGACAGGGCTGCATACAGGCCATGCACAGATTCGCGGCAATAGGCAGATTGGAGGCAGGGAAGGCTGGAAGCTCGGCTCGACAACAGGCGGCCAGTGGCCCCTGAAGGCAGGGACGGTTACTCTCGGCAAGATACTTCAGGATACCGGCTATGTCACAGGTGCTTTCGGCAAATGGGGACTTGGGACCGTCGGTTCTACGGGCGATCCGCAGAAGCAGGGTTTCGATCATTTCTATGGCTATATCTGTCAGAGGCAGGCACATACCTACTATCCGAATCACTTGTGGCGAGATGGAAAAGTCGAAAAGATTCCAGGCAACGAAAACGGTAAGGAAGAAGTTTATTCGCATGACCTTATCGCAGATGAAGCATTGAATTTTATTAAACGTAACAAGGATAAGCCGTTCTTTTGCTATGTGCCCTTTGCGATTCCGCACGTTTCTATACAGGTTCCTGACGATTCGATGAACGAATATAAGGGCAAGTGGGAAGAAACTCCATTTGAAAGCAAAGGGATGTATTTCCCGCAGAAAAATCCCCGTGCCGGCTACGCCGCGATGGTTACCAGAATGGATGGCGATGTCGGCAGAATTATGAAACTGCTAAATGAGCTTGGTCTCGAAAAGGACACACTTGTTGTATTTACCAGCGACAACGGGCCTACATTCAATGGTGGCAGCGACTCAAAGTTCTTTGAAAGCGCTGGCCCTTTCCGCGGCCTGAAAGCGTCTGTCTACGAAGGCGGTATACGCGTGCCCTTCATAGCCAAGTGGCCGGGCAGGATTGCTGCGTCAAGTGTGAGCGATCACATCTCGGCAATGTGGGATGTTCTGCCGACTTGCTGCGATATCGCAGGTGTCAAGACACCGGAAAAGATTGACGGTATTTCTTTGCTGCCTGAATTTCTGGGACAGCCAGCGAAGCAAAAACAGCATGAATACCTTTACTGGGAACTTGGCAAACAGCAGGCGATCAGGATGGGAGATATTAAGGCCGTTCGCCGTAATCTCGGCAAGGTCCAAATATATGATCTCAAGAACGACATCGGTGAAACAAAAGATATTGCAGAAGAAAGGCCGGAACTGCTTGCAAAGATGGAGAAATTGTTTGAGACTGCTCGCATCGAGTCTGAAGTTTTTCCGCTGGTAAAGCCGAAAAAGAAGGCATCTTCATAGCGAACGGAACGAGACCTGAACACGGAAGAAAGGGCCGGTAAAGTGGAACGATTGCGTTTTCGCAGCATATTTATATTGTGTTTATTGATGTTTGGCGGTTTGGGCGGTGATTTGCGTGGGGCGCAAAGAGATTCGGCAGCCTCTACAGCTAATGGTTCCGTTGCTGTTAAGGCTGCCGGTCAGTTGGACCAGTTGGCCAGTCCCGTTGAATGGTTTTTCTCGGGTGAGCAGCGATATGGCCTTGACATCAAGTATGGCGGCCAGAGGACAGGCGGAAACAAACTTGTACTGACGGCAGGCAATTGCTTCTGGGACGACGGCATCAGGGCTTATGGTGCCGGTCCTCTTGCCAATACCAGCGAAAGTGCGTTGATTAGAAATGACTTTGAATATGCGGCCAACTTGACTACCGAAGGGCAGACTATCCGATGGCATATCTGGTGTGACAAGCCCGGGCGAGTCAGGGCTATCGTTCATCTTGAAGTTTCTAAAGAGCAAGCCGGCTCTGCTGTCGAAATATCACTTGGCGGCAAAACCGTTTTGGTCAGGTCCGTGTTCAATTCGGACAAAAAAAACTTCGGTCAACCGTGGGGTGTTGTTTTTGATGTTCCGAAAAAAGGCAAATATACATTTTGTCTAAGGGCCATGAAGGTCTCCGGCAAAGAGATCGGCAAGTTAAGACGTGTCGAGCTTGACGGGTCCGCTATCGAAGGCGCGCTATTGCTGCGTGCCCGCTGGCGTCCTGCGGCAGTTCATGGGAGATTGTGGTCTTCCAGGGTAAAGGACTCCAATATATGGGTGGTTCAGTCAAAAAGCACAAAGGGCTGTTCCAGTTATTCACCGATAACCACGCCTTTTGGTTACTATGGAGCGTCATTCGGCGCTGACGGCCGCACTTCGACAAGCATGAATTTTTCGATGTGGTCCTACGGTCGCGGCAAAAAGGAACCGCCAATCGAGCAGTTGTCCCACCTGATAGCTTTGGGTTCCCCTGATGCGACATTTGGCGGTTTCGGCCATGAAGGTACCGGGGTAAAGCCTCGCGGTAATTGGCAGCCGCTTGCGGCAAGACCAGAGATTCTGACACAGGCACTGAGACTCGAATCCGGCGAACCTTATGACACGTACTACGGCTATTTCCTGGACACTGTTAGCGGCAAGTGGAAGTTCTTCGCGGCAGGGCGGAAATGGCATGCGCCTGGAAAAGGTCAGAAACATTTGAGCAGCCCAGGTTCGTTTGTTGAAGTTCCCGGACCTGCCAATCGCCAGCGAAGCGGTGATGTCCGGCGAGAGGTGTTTATCAGGGGGTGGGTCCCCGACGCTGATGGGAAGTGGCACAAGATGGACACGGCGAGTAAGGGATCGGACAAGAACGCAAACAAGACATGGGCATTTCTTGATGGCGGCTGGTATTCCAAGGCGATGGGCGGCATGGAGCATTATGACCATGACAATGTTCGGCAACTTTCTATGACTGATGCTGACGAACAACTACCTGATTTTTTGAGTCAGGTCAATGTCAAAGAACTCTACAAACTGCCCGCAGGATTTGCGATGAATTCATTGTCGACGACTTCACAACAAGCCGAATTGGAAATCAAAGCTGAAGATGCAGGAACAAACGCTAAGGCAGTGGTTTATTATGGACACACGGATGCTTTGACGTTCAGTGAACGCTGGCAGGAAAGCATGGATATAGGCAGCATAAAGAACGGAATATCCACTGTAAAACTTACCGGCTTAAAGCCACTGACAGAATATTACTGCAGAATACTTATTACGAATGACCAGGGCAAAATGTGGTCCGTTGAACCAGTCAAATTCAAAACGAAGCGATAAAACTTCCACATATACGATTGTCAGTTGTGCATCGGTATGATATATTGCCGGACAACGGAATATCTAATTGTGTGGAGAGACAATCGCATGGATAGTTTTGGAGCCTTACAAAGCCTTGATTTTGCAGTGATAATAATCTACCTTGTGACGGTGGTATCGATAGGAATGTTTGTCAGTTACCGGCAGAGGGGGACGGACGACCTGTTTCTTGCCGGTCGAAGTCTTGGTTGGGGTAATGTTGGTCTATCGATATTCGGTACCAATATCGGGCCGTCATTTTTGCTCGCTTCATGCAGTGCCGCTTACGCAACCGGTATGGTGACAGCAAGTTTTGAATGGCTTGCCTGGATATTTCTGTTTTTGCTCGCGATGCTTTTCGTTCCTCATTACCTCAATACTAAGATTAGCACGATGCCTCAGTTTATGCTGCGTAGATTCGGCGGACAGGTTTATGAATTTATGTCGTGGTATGCGTTGTTTACGACCAGCATTCTGTGGCTTGGCGGGACCCTGTATGCGGGCGGCGTACTGCTTGGGCAGATACTTGGGTGGGATTTGTGGGTGTCGGTTCTGTTTTTGACAGTGATCGCGACAAGCTTTACTGTGTGCGGGGGGTTGGCGGCGGTTGTGGTTACGGACGCTTTTCAGTCAGTGCTGATGATCGTCGGGGCGGCTACGCTTACGATTATCGCGTTTACACATGTTGAGAGTTTTGGAGATTTTTTTGAGAAGCTGCCGGACGGTCATTTGCAATTGTTCCGGCCAAAGAGCGACATTAACTATCCCTGGCCTGCTATTATTCTTGGTTACCCTGTTCTTGGCGTCTGGTTCTGGTGTACTGATCAGACTATTGTGCAGCGGGTTCTTGGCGCTAAAAATATGAGGCAGGGTCAGTTGGGCGCAGTGTTCGCGGGATTTCTTAAGATACTGCCGCCGCTTATTTTTATGGTTCCGGGTTTGCTTTGCTGTGTACTGCATCCGGGGCTTGAGGATACAGACAGCGCGTTTATGGTGATGGTTACGAACTATCTGCCGAAAGGTATGGTCGGGTTGATCGTTGCTGTTTTGATAGCGGCGTTGATCAGTACACTTGATTCGGGTTTGAATTCTTTCAGTACGGTATTTACCCTTGATATTTATGTTAAAAAATTCAGGCCTGATGCTGACAGTCAACATATCAAGATGCTTGGCAGGATCGTCACTGTTTGTGTCGCGGTGTTCGCAATGCTGTGCGCACTTTCGATGAAGACGGTCGGCAAGAATATGTTCGATCTTATGCAGGGGATAATCGCTTTTTTCGCACCTCCTATGTCGGCGGTTTTTTTGATCGGAGTGTTATGGAAACGAGCCACAGCGAAGGCGGCTTTGTGGTCGCTGGTGTTGGGGACAACGGTTTCTCTTTCGGTCGGAATATGTCATTTTAAGGATTGGCCAAGAAATATCGTGTGGGATCATTATCTGTATTTATCTTTCTATCTTTTTGCAGGCATCTGTATTTTCATGGTACTGGTTTCTCTGTTTACGCAAAAATCGGAAACCGAAGAGGATCTGCCGACGTTGCGCGACACTTACAGCAGTCTTGGTCAAAGCGGCAGTTTGATTTGGGTACTGTGGGGGGTGCTCGCTGTTATCATGTTCGCGATCTACTTCATTTTTCGCTAAAAAGAAGACAGTACAGCATTTAATAAAACTCTTGATAAGGCGGTTAATTCTGTTATCCTATCTGCACATTGTGTGAAAGAGGTAATCTAAGCAATCAGTACTTTGAATGGAACTTTACATGAAGACTTACGAACAGATCAACGACCGGATCGAATCGGGCAAGGCTGTTGTGTTGACGGCTGATGAGGTGATGGATTATGTTGACAGGAAGGGACTTGAGGCGGCTGCGGAAGAGATCGATGTAGTAACGACGGCGACGTTTGGGCCTATGTGTTCATCGGGATGTTTTCTGAACTTCGGTCACTCCAAGCCTAAGATACGTATGTCCGAGGCATGGGTCGGCGATGTGCTTGCGTATACTGGTATTGCAGCTGTTGATGTTTATATCGGAGCGACGCAGCTTCGTCACAGCGATCCGGCGAATATGTATCCGCCAGGTGAATTTCGCTATGGGGGCGGTCATGTGATCGAGGACCTTGTTGCGGGTAAGACGCTTCAGTTGTTCGCTCTTTCGTATGGGACGGACTGTTATCCGCTGCGTGAGATTCGGACGTATTTTACTATTGACGATCTTAACCAGGCGACGATGGTCAATCCGAGGAACTGTTATCAGAATTATAACGTTGCGATCAACAGCACGGATCGTACGGTGTATACTTATATGGGCAGGCTTGAGCCGAACATGAAAAATGTGAACTACTGTTCGGCAGGGCAGTTGTCGCCTTTGCTGAACGATCCGTATTATGATGTGATCGGTGTTGGGACGCGGGTGTGGCTTGCCGGTGCGC
>DAOWHR010000007.1 GCA_030641315.1 Anaerohalosphaeraceae bacterium
AAAAGCCGCCCAAGAATCTATTTGGGCAACACGCCCGCGAGCGCAGGGATAAAAACGCAGCAAATGCCCGTTGGCTGCAAGCAGGAACCCGTAAATTAAAGATTTACACAGCACTAGCCAATATCGCGACATTACATTTGAAGCCCGGCCGGTAAAATGGCCGGGCTTTTTTTTTGTGCATTTGTGCGGTATGGTGTTATAATGCTAAATGGTATAATTAAGTTCGCGTTGAAGTTCTGGTTAGTTATTGTCAAAAAAAGATTGGGCCGCGCACAAATTGCATTTATTTATGCGCCAATGTTATAATGGCTCTCGATGATGTTGTATTTTGTTGAGGTTTGAGGTGCGAAAATCAGGTTTTTCAATAATATTGTTTACTGCGGTCTTGATCTGCTGCGGTGCGGCAGGCAGTAAGGGACATGTCGCAAAGGCTAAGAAGGACAAAGTGTATGGACATCTTGATTATGTTAAGGACGAGGAACTGTCCAAAATCAAGGGGAAGAAAAAGTTGTTAGAGGTCGTTGCTCTTGCTGAGAAGGATCAGGCCGGGCTGCTTAAAAAGGCTGTTGAGCACTATAAGAAAAATGTGAAAGATTACACGGGGAAGTTTATTAAACAGGAGCGTATCAAAGGGAAGCTGCTTAAGGAACAGGAGATAGATTTTAAGTTCAGGCAGAAACCATTTTCTGTTCTTATGGAGATTAAGAAGAACGCGATGTCATCAGATAAAGTTCTTTTTGTTAAAGGTAAAAACGAAGATAAAATGGTAGCTCATCCTATCGGTTTATTATCCTTTTTGAATTCGGTGAAGCGTGCCCCTGACTGCAAGGCCGCACTGACTGAGAGCCTTTATCCGTGTACCATGTTCGGGTTTTATAATATGATCGAAAAGGCGGCGGCGGATAATGCCAAGGCGAAGAAGGCTGGTGATCTGCAGTTGAAATATCTTGGTGTGACAAAGGTGGGGGGCAGGTATTGTGTTGCGGGTGAGAGGGTGCTTCCAAAGAAGAAAGGGTATGATGACTTTAAGCTGATCGTGCAGATCGATATTGAAAGGCTGGTTCCAGTGGATGTGCGGAGCTTTGGCTGGAAAGAGGAGTTGATATTTAAGTACACGTTTAAAGACTTGAAGTTCAATGTCGGACTTGGGGATAAGGATTTCGATGTCAAGGAGTGCGGGCTATGATGCTCTAGGCTATGTTTACGAGTCCGAGTTTTTCGCCTAGTTTTATTATCAGTTCTTCTTTTATGTTTTTGTGCTTTGGGTCCTTTAGCAGATGGTCCTTTTTTACCATTTCGAAAGCGTTTTTTCTTGCGAGCGTGAGGAGGTCAAAGTCTTCAATTATGTTCGCTATTTTGAGGTCTGGCAGGCCGTGCTGACGTGTGCTGAACAGTTCGCCCGGTCCGCGCAGCCGGAGGTCGTGTTCTGCGATCTCAAATCCATCGTTGGAGCGGGTCATTACTTCGAGGCGGCTGAGAGCTATCTCGTTATCGGTGTCGGCGAAGAGAAGGCAGTATGAGTTTGACTGGCCTCTGCCGACACGGCCTCGCAACTGGTGGAGTTGTGCCAGCCCGAAGTGGTCGGCGTGTTCTATTACCATAATTGTGGCGTTTGGAACGTCTACTCCTACTTCGATGACAACTGTTGAGACGAGTATGTCAGTTTTGCCCTGTCGGAATCGCTGCATTGCCTGTTTTTTATCATCAGCGGACATCTGGCCGTGCAGGAGGTCCACTTTGAATTCAGGGAATATCTTTTTGCTCAGGGCGGTGTGTTCCTGTGTGGCGGATTTTATGTCTGAAGTTTCGTCATCGTTATCAATTCGCGGGTAGACGAAGTATGCCTGTTTTTTTGCGCGGAGTCTTTGGCGGATGAATTCGTAGGCGGCGGTTCTGTCTTGTGGTTTAACTTTGCGTGTAACGACTTTGCCTCGGCCTGGCGGTGCGTGTTTTATGACAGATACGTCGAGATCACCGAAAGCGGTCATGGCGAGTGTGCGTGGGATGGGGGTTGCGGTCATTACGAGGCAGTGTGGAGCTTTTGCTTTTCGTAGTTTTGCTCTCTGGTGGACGCCGAACTTATGCTGTTCATCGACGATGACAACGCCGAGATCTTTGAAGTCGATATTTTCGTTGAGCAGGGCGACGGTTCCGACGAGTATGTTAATGTTTCCAGCCAAAGTATCTGCGATGATCTGTTTTCTTTCTTTGGCGGGCATGCGTCCAGTAATGAGGGCTGTTTTGACTTTTGAGCCTTTGAGGAACTTTTCAATACTTAGCAGGTGCTGTGTTGCGAGTATTTCGGTCGGTGCCATTATGGCTGCTTGTGTTTTGTTGGCGACAGCGAGGAGGGCAGCGTACAACGCGACGACTGTTTTGCCTGAGCCGACATCGCCCTGGAGGAGTCGGTTCATCGGGGTAGTGCCTTGCATGTCATTGACAATTTCTTCGATTACTGTGTTCTGGTCCTCGGTGAGGAGGAATGGGAATCTTTTTCTGATTCGGCTGTCAATGGCCGGGCTGGTTTTCATTTGTGTCGCAGGCGCAGTGTGCTGGAGCTGGTAGCGTTTCAGGGCAAGGCCCAGCTGCATGAGGAAAAGCTCATCGTATTTTAATCTTCGTTTTGCGCAGGCGAGTTGGTCCTCATCTGCTGGGTCGTGGATCCATCGGTAAGCGTTGGTTCTTGCGATGAGTTCGGTTTTTTTGCGGAATTGTTCGTCGTAGAGTTCGTTTATACACGGTACAAGTTCGTTGAGCAGTGGGTGCAGAATTGCGCGTATTTGTCTGCTTGAGAGATTTGCGGTTGCCGGGTATGTCGGGCCGCCCAGTGATGATGGTTCCGCCGATTGTTCTTCGTTTAGAATTACAAATTTGGGGTTTGTTATCTGGAGATGTTTTTTGTAAAGTGCTGGTTTTCCGTGTATCGCAACGATCATGCCCGGCTCGATCTGGTTTTTTAGGTACGTTGAATTGAAGAAGATCACCTGTATGAGGCCTGTGTCGTCGGCGAGGGTAAACTTGAACATTCGCGGTCGGCGGTATTCGAGGACCTCAGTCTGTTCAACAATTCCAACTGTGCAGGCATTTTCGTTTGGGTGAAGATCCTTGATCTTGATCGGCTCTGGCAGGAATGAGTATGTTCGCGGGAAATAATCGAGCAGGTCGCCGAGCGTGTGTACCTCAAGTGCAGCGAATGTTTTCGCTTTTGCCGGGCCGACGCCTTTGGCGAACTGTACAGGTGTCGAAAGGTCCATATTTTGCTGGTGGTGCTCAGTCATTACAAATATCCGAAAATAAATATTGTCAGAGGTCAAGATTACGCAAAATAGTTATTAATGCAAATTAATTTCATAATTATGCACTGAAGGTAAAAGTTTTTGCATAAATTAGGGTTTAGGTGTAACATTCTGGAGATTGCGGCGTCTTAAGGGACGTGGAGATTTATGTTTGAATAACTATTGGCGGAGTATTATTATGAGTGAAGAGGAAAGAATCGATCCGGGGCATAACAGTATACGTGATTTTTGCAGGGTTGGCGGGCCTGTGTGCCTTGTGATCGCATTTGTTTTGATAGCAACGGCGTTTATTAATTTTTTCATGGCGTTTGGGGGCAGTGAGCCTCCGAGACTCTTCTGGTGTTTTTTCCTTGCGATGCCATTTTTTATTGCCGGTGGTGCGATGACGAATTTCGGTTATATGGGTAAAGTTGCGCGTTATGTGGCAGGTGAGACGGCGCCGGTAGCCAAGGATACGATCAATTATATGGTTGACGGTACCCAGGATAGTATTAAGAAGGTCGCTTCAGCGATCGGTCAGGGGTTTTCGGAAGCTAATATTGGCGGCGGGGGCGGAACGAAAGTAAAGTGTCATAAGTGCAACGAGCTTGTTGATGCGGATTCCAGGTTTTGCAGTGAGTGCGGCAGTGCCCTGGATAAGGTTAAAACATGTTCGCAGTGCGGAGAGTTGAATGACCCAGACGCCAAGTTCTGTGATAACTGCGGAAATTCCTATTGATGGAAGGCGTTTTTGCCTATTAATTTGACGAATTTAACTGAGCAGATATTCTCTTGTTCAATGCCGACTGGAGAATTGGCGGCCGTTATCAGGTTCTGAGTGAATTCTGTTCCAATGGGGGCGATCAGTATACCATCTGGTTTAAGCTGATCAATCAGCGGTGTGGGTATTTCGGGGACAGCGGCGGTTATTATAATGCGGTCGAACTTGATGGTTTCGGGGTAACCTTTTGAGCCGTCGCCAATGTAGTATTCGATGTTTGTAATTTTGAGATTCTCCAGCGTTGCCTGTGCTGATTCTGAGAGTTGGTGGTGCCGTTCGATGGTGTATACTTTTTTGGCGATTTTTGCGAGAATGGCTGTCTGGTAGCCTGAGCCGGTTCCCAGTTCGAGGATCGTATGGTCTGGTTCTATTTTCAGGTGCTGGGTCATCAGGGCGACTATATATGGCTGGCTTATTGTTTGGCCCAGTCCAATCGGCAGGGGGTTGTCAGCATAGGCCTGTGGAGCATATTGGCGGGAGATAAAATTTTCTCGAGGAAGATATCCCATTACTCTCAAAACTTCCGGATCGGTGATGTCGCGAGCCATAAGTTGAAGCCGGACCATGTCTTCTCTTTCTGAGGCGAATCTTTGATTTTCGTTTGTTGTGACCATATTACTATAATGTATCGGATGGGGCGGATTTGCAAAGAAAAACTATAATGAAGGAAAATGTTGTTGACCTTGCCGTATTTACGGTACAATGATCGTATGAGAAACTGGTTTTTTGTTAGGGAGAATTATGATGAAGGTCAAGGCAGTTATTGGGTGTGTTGTAGTGTTTATGATGGCGGGTTGCGTTCCTTCTTTGCATGAGCTTTATACTGATGATGTTTCAGTGTTTGAAGAAGGTTTGATCGGGAAATGGAGCATGGATAAGACGATTTTTGAGTTTGCCAGGGCTGAGACCGGCAAGGATCAGAAGCCTTACTACACGATGAATATTACTGACGATGAGGGTCGGCTGGCTAAGTTTGAGGGTCGGATGGTTAAGCTTGGGGAAATGATGTTTCTGGATATGTATCCGGCTGGGGAGCTAAAAGATGTCAGCGACTGGTACAAGATCCATATGCTTGGTGTGCATACCTTTGCGCGAGTTGAGGCAGAGAAGGGTAAGTTCGGGCTGCGTTTTATGAATATGGAAAAGGTTGGGAAACTGCTGAAGGAAAAGCCGGATGTCGTTAAGCATGAGGTGCTTAAGGACGGGATCGTTTTGACGGCTGGGCCGAAGGAATTGCAGGCATTTTTGGTTGAATACGCGGACCATGATGAGATTTACGGTGATGTGGGGGAACTTGAGCCGTATGCTGATCCGAATGAAGTGAGTGCGGAGAAGAAATAACCGTATATTGTCGGATAAGCGGTATAACGGTTTGTGATCGTGATCAGGTTGTAGTTGACTATGGGGATGGTTTATGGATAATGTTCGGTACTATGAATGACTATACCAGAAAACTAATTGAGATCGACAGGGCTTGTTTGTGGTATCCTTTTACGCAGATGAAGGGGTGGCTTGGCATTGATCCTGTTATTATTGAACGTGGTGAGGGTTTTGCCCTTATCGATACTGAGGGCAGGCGTTATATTGACGGTTTCAGCTCGCTGTGGTGCAATGTACACGGGCACTGTGTGCCTGAGATCGATGCGGCGATCAGGGACCAACTCGGCAGGATTTCGCATAGCACTATGCTTGGTCTTGGGCAGGATAAGGCTGTTGAGCTTGCTGGGAGGCTTATTGAAATTGCCCCGGAAGGACTTTCGCGTGTGTTCTATTCGGACAGCGGGTCGACGAGTGTCGAGATCGCTATCAAGATGGCGTATCAGTATTGGCAGAATAAGGGGGTAGTCAAGAGGAAGAAGTTTATCTCTCTTAGCGATGCTTATCACGGCGATACGATCGGGTCGGTGAGCGTTGGGGGGATGGGATTGTTCCATCGGATATTTTCGTCATTGCTGTTTGAGACATATTTTGTTGATAGTCCGCATGTTTATCGGTTTGACGGTACCGAGGATGAGTGCAGGGCGCATTGTCTCGGTCAGATGGAGAGTTACCTGGAGAAATACGGCGATGAGATCGCAGGGATCATTGTTGAGCCGTTGGTGCAGGGGGCGGCGGGAATACTTGTACAGCCTAAGGGATTTTTGAAGGGTGTTGAGGAGCTTGCACGTAAGTATGGAGTATTGTTAATTGTCGATGAAGTTGCCACCGGGTTCGGCAAGACCGGTAAGATGTTCGCATGTGAGGTCGAGGGTGTTAAGCCCGATCTGATGTGTCTGGCAAAGGGGATAACGGGCGGGTATCTGCCGCTGGCGGCGACGCTTGCTACGGAGGAGATATTCGACGCGTTTATCGGTGAGGTTGACGAGTTCAAGACTTTTTATCATGGGCATACTTATACGGGCAATGCGCTTGGGTGCGCTGCGGCGATTGCTTCGCTCGACCTGTTTGATGCGAACAGTGTGATTGAGTCGCTTGGCGAAAAGGTTGCGATCATAGATGAGGCTTTTGAGGGGATGCGAGAACTACCGTTTGTCGGGGATGCGAGGCATGTCGGTTTGATGGGCGGGATCGAGATCGTAAAGGACAAGGCTACGAAGGAGTCGTTTGCTTATGAGGAGTCTGTGGGAGCGAAGTTGTGTATGACGATGCGGAGCAAGGGTGCGATGCTGCGTCCATTGGGGGATGTGATTGTGTTGATGCCGTCTGTTGGGATCGATGTTGAAACGCTGAAGAAATTGCTGGGGATCGTTCGGGAAGCTATTGCCGAAGAACTTGACGATATTGTGAAAGGACTGTGATGGGTGAATCGGAATTGAGTTTGCCAAAGGTTAAAGGTTTGTTTATTACCGGAACCGATACGGGTGTTGGTAAGACGCTTGTGGCCGGTGGTATCGCGAAGCTGCTGCGTGATAGCGGCAAGCGGGTTGGCGTGTTTAAGCCTGTGGCGAGCGGTTGTGAGCATACCGATGAGGGGCTTGTTAATGCTGATACGGAGTTTTTGCGTTTTTATTCACATTGCGATCATCCTCTTTCGGTGATTACTCCTGTCGGTTATGTTACGCCTGCGGCGCCTGCTGTTTGTGAGGGGCATGAGAATCGCATGGTGGATTTTGAGGCTATAGCAGATGCTTATGGGAAGGTGTGCGATCAGAGCGATGTTGTGATTGTTGAGGGTGTCGGCGGAGTGCGCGTGCCCATATCGCGCGGGGTGGATGTTCTGGCGATGGCGAAGTGGTTCGGGCTTGGCGTGGTTATCGTTACAAGGCCCGATCTTGGAACGATAAATCATACTTTATTGACGATTGATGCTGTGAGAGGGGCAGGGCTTGAGTTGGCTGGTGTGGTGATAAGCGGCTATGATGCGATGAACGCTAGTCTGGCAGAAGAGACGCTGCCTCAGGTTCTTGTAGAGTGGGGCGATGTCGAGGTACTTGCAATTGTGCCGCAGGACGATGAGAGTGATGTTGAAGCGTGTCAGCTTGGCGAGCTTACGGTCGAGTCGCTTGGGGATTGCGATTGGGGAGAGTTGGCAGAGTGACTGTTATTTTCATTTTGGACTTCTGCGGCGAGAGCCAATCCTCAAACTTTCCTTATGAAGCCCAATAAGCTTACCATCTGATCCAGCAAATCTTTTAATCATCTGCTGAGGTATAATATGTTGTCGATTACTTGCTGCAATTTCTTCTCCGTCTTGGATACTGAGAAATATATTCTACTCTACAAAGCATGTGATTGATTTGTGTAATAATAAACATTGAAGCTACCAACATGGAGATAATATCGGCACATTGCATCCTTAAATGAATTCATAAAAAAACCCAGACGTCCGAAGAAGCCTGGGGTATAGTACTCTGTCCTTGCTAAATCACTAGTTATCATCAACCTTTGCCGCAACTGCCTTAAGAGCCTTGGTAAGTTTGCCCTCAAGTTCCGCCACCTTCTCCTTCAGAGCCGTATTCATCCCCTTCATCTCCTTCATCTTACCCTCAAGCACACCGCCAAGAACCTTATACCCTTCCAGCTGCTTGCCCATCTTGGTTACCTTTTGTTCAGCAGTCACCAGTTTGGCCTTAACCTTATCATCAGCGGATTTCTGCTTCATCATCATTGTGCTGATAGCTTCCATTGCCTTGGTCTGAACCTCTTGAGACTCATTGTTGCATGCTTCCAATGCCTTTGTCGCCTTTTCAAGCTGCCCCTGAACCTGGGTAAGTTTGGCACTTAATAGCTCATTTTGCTCCCGGCAACTAACCGAATCACTGTTTCCGCAACCTGAAATAACCAACATTAATGCAACCAATAAAAACATATAAAGACTCTTCATAGCATCTTCCTTTCGCCTCATTATTTAGCTAAAATCCATTTTACCTACATTATTTTTAATTTTCCAACTCGCTTTATATCGGACTTAACACAAAAACACTTTAAATATTGCTCGATAATACTATATCCACCAAAAAAAAATGCCTTCGCCGCTCAGCAAGGCACCCGGAGGGTACTTAGTCTTTCACCCGGTAAAATATATTTTTTACGGTCATTGCAATAATCCTGATACATAAAGCGTCTTGAACTATAGTAACACGCGTGAAAATGACCACCAAATAATAAGTTCACAACAATACAAAAGGAGTTAGTTATGAAACGAAACGTCAAAATACTTACTATCTTGGGCATGTTTTTAGTAATCGCAGCCATTACCCTCGCCGAGGACCGGGCAACTGAGCAGCTAAAACAACGCAGAGCAAGGCAGATGCAGCAGCTAAAGCAGGACACCCCGCCGCAGCAGAACCGCAATATCAACCCGGAACGCATCAGAGGAGCAATGCAAAAAGCACGCCAGGAGGGCGACACTGAACAGATCAAAAAAATTCAGCAGCATATCAATAGAATGAAACAACAAAACCAGAACACCAAGCGACCGGCAATGGCCCCCGAAAAAGACAGACCGCAACCCCCAATGAACAGAGGCCGCGGAATGGGCCAACAGCAAGGCGCAATGCAGGGCCGTAGGCAAGGCGGACAGAACCACCCCCAGCGTCCAATGATGCAGGGAATAGGTCAAGGCAGAAGAATGGCTCAGGGATTCAGGCCGCAGCAAGGCCAAATGCAGGATCGTAAGCGTACACCACAGCGAATGATGCAGGGTCAGGGATTCGGACAGCGGAAAGGTGCTATACAGGGCCGGGGACAGGGCAGACAGAACCGCCCGCAACGTCCAATGATGCAACGACAGATGCAGGGAAAAGGTCGGGGCAGAGGAATGGGACAGGGTTTCGGGCCACAGCAGGGAGCTATGCAGGGCCGGGGGCAGGGCAGACAGAACCGTCCGCAAGGTCCAACGATGCAACGACAGATGCAGGGAAAAGGTCGGGACAGAGGAATGGGACAGGGTTTCGGGCCACAGCAGGGAGCTATGCAGGGCTGGGGACAGGGCAGGCAGAACCGCCCGCAAGGTCCAACGATGCAACGACAGATGCAGGGAAAAGGTCGGGGCAGAGGAATGGGACAGGGTTTCGGGCCACAGCAGGGAGCTATGCAGGGCCGGGGACAGGGCAGGCAGAACCGCCCGCAAGGTCCAACGATGCAACGACAGATGCAGGGAAAAAGTCGGGGCAGAGGAATGGGACAACGCTTAGGTCAAGGTCAATGGCAAAACAGAATGCAGCCCCAGGCACCGGCACCATTTGGAAATAGACAGTTCAGATTCTAATTAAAAATTATCAGGCTCAGCCAATCGAGCTAAACAATACAACCACACTCCCGAAAAAAGGTTGCCGGCGCCCGCCGGTGGCCTTTTTTCACTTTAAGGCATCCTCAATCTGGTTCAACCTCCCCACTAACACTCTCCTTGCATAATGAGCTTACCACGATCCCAGCAAATAACAGCACAAAACTAAGCACCACAAACGCCCACGAAGACATATTTCCAGGCAGCATAAGCAGCTTGGGCACAAACGGCAAACCAACCAGCAGCACAGCTGGGACATTACGAACACGAAACCACAAACCAGCGCACAATCCCCCTGCAACAACGCCGACAACCACATCCTTGACACCCAGTGAACCGCCAAGGAAGTCAAACATCCCCGCCATTAGACAGATCGATCCAAGGATCACTATCACTTTATGAGTCTTCATGCCAAACACCAGACTGATCGTAATGCATCCAAGCCCCATAACAGCAGCCACAGCCCCAACCTGGCTCATTCCGAATTGATCCACATACAAATTAAAGCGTTGTGATACTGCCAGTCCAAATGACGCCAAAGAAACCGCCAGAAAACAGACAACCGGATTTCTTTTGACGATACCGATCACCGTTACTGCCGCGATCACGCCACTCCCGCAAAGCCTCCAGTTAAGATCATACGGGTTGCTCGCATCAAAACCAACAGTAAGCAGAACACTAAACGCATACGCAAGCGCAGCATATATCAAAAATTCCCTGCGATGCACAACTCCCTGCAAACAAACCACACCACCGACAATCGCCAACAGCACCGGCGGATACGCTATAACTTCACTGCCGAACAAAAACGACGCGTTCACCGCCCTGTCATCGATAGCCACAGCCATTAACAAAAGAGGAACACAAGCCAAAACAACCTCACCGAACTCGATCTCAAAACTCCTGCCCCAACACCTCAGCAGTTCTATCCCAAGCAACGCCATCACAGCCGCCAAAGGAATATAATCCCCCCACACCCAGTCGATCACGAACATATAACTAACCGCGTACTGATGCCCCCCAGCCGCCGTCAGCAACGCCAGCCCAAATACCCAAACCATCGCGTATGTCCTGATAAATGGATTACCTTTTCTATTCGCCGCGATCTCAGTACCCTTGACTAACATCGCCTCTGCGATAATAAAACCTGCTCCGACGATCATTACCAGCCACGAGAGCATCCATTGCCCATGCCTGGTCTCATCGGTCCACTCACCCAGCACAAACGCCCACGCCATCAAAGGCGAACCTAGAAAGTTCCACATCAAAACGATCATCAGACCGACAAAACTAAGCACCCCGATCCGAAGCGAAACAAACTTCCTCATCGCATAAAGTTTCCCCGCGCCAAGTCCCACACATCCGATACCTATAGACAAACATGGCCAGAAACTCGTCGGAGCGATCGTCCCCAGCGTCAATCCCGTCCCCACCAGAAACAACGCTATAAGCAGCACAAGCGACACCGCGTCATCGGTAACCTTCCGCCGAACCACAATATAAATTAGAGCGCCAAGCAGACATATCTCATACAAATTTAACACACCCACCGCTGGCATCGTCTGGCTGGCCTCATAACTGTCCGCAAGAGCAGGCCCCACGATCTGACCGATACCGTAAATGATCGACAACGCACTAAGACAATAAACAATACTACCCCCGGTAAGACTTAGAAACTTCCTGACAATCTCCCAATAGTCCGGCCCAGCCAGACCCCGCTCAAACTCCTCAACCTCGGATAGCTCAGCCTGCAAGATCTCACCTTCATCCATCCCTCCTTCAACCGACTGAAGATCAAAAACTCTTTCTGACCGCTCCTGACCGCCATTACCGCCTTCGCCAAAAACATTCTCAGTAACCATAATGCCTCCCTTCGGATTGAAGAATAAATTATTTGCTAGTTAGAAGTCACCTCATTCAAAACAATATCAACAGGAAATCCGCCCGCAAGATAACCACGCAACACAACACCACGCTCATCTTCAAAAACAGTAAAGTTCCCAGGAGAATCCTCAAACTTGATCTCCCCCCCGCTATAATTATTTTTTAAATCTAATGCCAATATATTCTTATCTAAAAACTTCCTTACTCTTTCAACTGTCATACCAGCCGAATCATTGATCTCTTCCTCAGTAACTCCCCCTATTACGTGCAAATCGTGTCCGACCAGACCATCTGTCAGGCCAAACGGCAAACTCCCCACCCCAACATCCACTGTTTCAATGCAAACAAAGACCCCCGCCGCCACAAAGGCTCCTGCGATGATACTTCTGACAAAGACATATTTAAATGCGATCGATTTGTCGCCTGTCTGCTGGATCTTTTTTAAACACTTCATAGTCAAAAATATGACCAATAAACAACATAAACCCAGTCCATACACAAATCCGGTTTGCCAAGCCCCCTGACTGCTGTAATATTGTCTCCTGTAAGATTCCGACTTGGCTTTCTTCAATAAAATATCATCATCCATCTCATCCGCTCCTACTACCCCCGCAAGTCTGCTCATCACGCACCCATCCCACATAAAGTTGAATACCTCAGGATGACCTAATTCCGCCCGCATATCATTACATACAAATCCCCTCAGATGTTTGTCATTAACATTATCCCATTTAACCTTGGCCGCACTCTTATACGTATCGCGGAATTCAAGATCAAGACCATCAGCCTCAAAACCACTTTCAGATATCACAAAAAGCTCAAGATAAACATCGCTCTCCGCCATCGCGGTTAATCGCATCGGATAAACAGCCTTTTCTGACTTAAACTTCATACTCAAAGGATGAGGCACACTATACCCATCCCCATCACGTTTCAGCTTCGCAGCAACAAAACACCAGCCATCTGCGATATATTCTGTAACAATATCACGCCCCCGATCATTGAGTCCCACAAAACCATTCGCACCAAGCCACTCATTAACAGCTTCAGCACTCTCCGCCTCGATCACCGTCAACCCATAGCTGCCAACATCATGACTGCTAATAACCTCAACTCCTTTGCGAACGCCCACAGCTCCACCTCCAGCAGACATGAACATGCCGAAACACAAAGAAACCATTAAAAGCATCAATAGGAAAAGAATGATGTAATCTGACCTGGACTGCTTCTCCTTATCGGACAAAACAACCAAAAACCAAATAAATGTCATGATCGCAAATATAATAACAGGAACGATGTAAAGGTTATAATGAATGATCTCTGGCTGAACTGTAGAACTTACAGTTTCAATAAATCCGCTCGAAACGGCCTCAAACTCATTAGGCCTCGATGGCAGCGGTATCACCCAGCCAAACTCGTCTCCCTCCCCCTTAAGTGCTGACTCAATTACAAGAGTCTCCACCCCGTCCCTGTAAACAACAACGGCCCGCTGACTCGGAATCGATGGCATAGCTTTAGTTGCATTAACAATCGGAACTGGAAAAAAGCACCCATCCCCAAAAACATTACCCGCGATCAAAACCGCCAATATCACAACAACCACACCATACCTGCGCATTAAACACCTCCATATCTATTGCCCCCCAATCACAATCACGATCATCAAAAACTGTTAGATGTTAATCTTCTTCGGGATTTGTCCTTGCTTCTTCATCTCCGCCATCCTCAACGCGAACCGTCTCAGCCTTCAGCGCCTTAAGTTTCTCGGTATCTGCAAAGTGATGCAGATACCCGCACGCCGCGCAAACTCTCGCTCTCGTTGGCACAAGCGACTCATGCAGCGTCCAGAAAGCTGTCTTGCTGGGTTTGAAATAAAGTCTCCCCGCACCCTGCAATCTACCCTCAACCAGCACATTGTTCCCGCAGGCAACACACCTGCCCATAACCTGCTCGGCCTCTTTCGCTCCGGTCGACTTCTCGATCAACGCGTCAAGCCCCTCCTGCGAAAACCGCGTCGAACCGCCGACCTTATAAAACGAAAGCACCTCATCCTTCATCCACCTGAAGATAGTCGGCTGGCTTACCCCAAGATATTCAGCGGCCTCTTTCACATTGTACCATTTTGGGGGGATATTGACTTCCGGTGTGCCATCCTTGTTATCCATTATTAAGTCTCCTAAACAATTCATTAGCTTCTATCTACTATTATATACTATCACCATCACTGGCAGGTTCAAGCAATAATCATAAAAAAATTAAAAAAATAAC
>DAOWHR010000438.1 GCA_030641315.1 Anaerohalosphaeraceae bacterium
CAGGAACTCTTATATCTATCAAAGATGCAGGGGGAAACGTGATTTTGGAAGGCACTCTGGGTGACGGCGATTTCTTCGCGTACAACACAATTTCAGGTGCCTATTCGGAGTTTATGACGGATATTATTGTCACCAGCATAAACTACACAATAGGCTCGAATCTGCTCGACACGATCAGAGTGGGAACTGAGCTGGACTTTAATCTTACTCTCCAGCACCGTTCAAATTTTGCAGATATCATCGGACAGGGAATTGAAGCAAGCGGAACTCTTAGCGGCTCAATGTCAATCGTCCCGGAGCCTGCGACTATGGTGCTGTTGGCGATTGGTGGTTTGCTCGCCAGGAGACGTAAATAAACTCGCATATTAAAAATTAAGATCGGTCAGTAACAATATTCGCCGAAAGATCATGCCAGTGATCGGCAGAAGGGAGAACGCCAATCAATAAGAACGCCAGTAAGAATAAGAAGTTCGTATTTAAGTTCCTGAGAATTTTTTATTTTCCATGCAGGAACAAAGTTATTAACAGAAAGTGCAGGATTTAGAAAATGAAAAATATAGCAAGAATATTATTAGTAAGTATTTTCTTCTTTGGTCTCGCTAACTGTACGTTTGTTGCCGCTACAACCGTGTCGATAGAACTTACGAGTGATGCGCTTGGGTTAGGTTCAGTTAGCATTAATCATGCCAAAAACGGAAGTGCTGTCGAGGCAGACAGAGCAGGTCAACTCGTCACCAGCACTGTCGCTAATGTCGGATCGGAGTTGTATATCCAAACTGACAATATTGCTGGCCAGGGAGATGCATCAAATCCGCTTCTGGTGACAGTAACGGCTCGTACTCATATGGATACTACATCAGGTTTGCCAGCAGGATATGATTTTCAGGGTGGTGTCATTACATTGACTAATAGAGATGAACTCGCCAAAGACGGCTTAGGTGTACGTGCTTTTGGGATCGACCTTGCTCCGGGCACTAACTATGGTAAGCGTTATGTTAATCCAGCATATACGACAACAAACGGCCATGGTTTCCAGATGGAAGGCAGCAAGGAAGTTTCAGGCGGTGTTAATGATACGACATGGACAGCCTTTATTGACGGTCAACCAACGGTACCCGAAAACAAACCTCCGCATGTAGATGAAGATGTTACATTCCGTTTTAACACAAGTGAAGTCTTCGTACAAGCTGATAGCGTTAGTGTATTGCTAACTAATATCGGCAAAGTCAAAGATAATGATCCTATGAAGCTGGGATTGGCTTTGACGATTAATCTGGTTGGTGGAACTCAGATATTCAGGGATTATGGCTCAATAGATAGCGACACAACCGGCATCTTTTCACTGCTTACAGGTTACACGGATGTAATTAAAATTGACTTCAGCGGTACTGGTCTGGGGCTTCAATCTACGGATTTGATTGAAAGTTTTATCATCGGTGCCAGAGATGACACTTCTGATCCTGAGGCTGGAACGGACGAGCATTTCCTGATCAATGGTTTCTCTGCAAATTACGATGTCCCGGAGCCTGCGACTATGGTGCTGCTTGGCCTTGGTGCTTTTGTTATCAGAAGGAAACGCAAATAATTTAAGGTGTGAGGACGACGATTGGACTGGAGTTGAGAAACTCCAGTCCGGTTGTTAACCGTCACTCACTTCTATATTAATATCAATTATTAAGATCGGCCAATGAAACAAAATTCGATCAGCCAGTGATGATACAGATCGAATTTAGCATCTTTAGTTATAACAACATTTTTTGTAAGTAATAAATAAAAATATCGAGTCTTACAGGCTCAAGTGATGAAAGGTTATTAACAATGAAAAAGTTAAGTGTATTTTCAGTAATCAGTGTCATGCTTGTTATTTTCGTATCAACTGCAAGTGCAGGCATCATCGGTACTATTGACATTGACAGTGTAACATACGAATTGACTGACCCTGCCAATCTATACGGCGGCGGCTTCACAGGGCAGTCTGTTAACTCGGGCATATACAGTTTTGTAACATCCGATCCAACAGGTGCTGGTGTTGAAGTGGTGGATTATGGTTTCTGCATTCAGTTGAATCAAACAACTGTATTTGGTCAGAGCTATGACGTCAGGGACCTCGAAGACGCTCCATTGCCGGCAGACCCTTTATACCCGGCTTCGACACCGATGGGCGCGGCTAAGGCGGAAATGATCAGTAAATTGTGGGGCAATTTCTTTAACCCGGCATGGCTTGCAGGCGGAACACCCAACAAGCAGTTGGGTGAAGCATTTGGTATCGCGATTTGGGAAATAGTCTGGGAAACGTCTGGTACCCTAGATGTAACCTCAGGAAGTTTTTACGCGGATAATGTAGAACAGGCTGTACAGGCCAACATCTGGCTTGGCCAGTTGGCTGGTATTACAACAAACCTGGTAGACGTTGTAGCGCTTAGTAATAATGGCAGTCAGGATTTCGTAACGGTTCCTGAGCCTGCGACTATGGCACTGCTTAGCCTTGGTGCTTTCGTTCTCAGAAGAAAACGCAAATAAACCAACATCTCAGAAATAAAGGGGTCGGTCACAGATCACTGGCCGACCTAAGACCGATCCCTTTTAAAAACTCATCAGATCACAATTAGGTAAATGTTAATTTAATAAAGGATAATAAGATGAAAAAAATAGTGGTAGTGTTGACAATATGTGTAATGGTTGCGACTTCAATGGCAGGTTTTTCGGCAGATATCAATTACTCAACGGATGACGGCGGCAGCTGGCAGTATGACGGGGTGGACACTTTTTCATTCTTTCAGCCTGTAGGTATCGACAACATTCAGGACGCAACGGTTGATGCCTTGACAGGACAGTTTGTTTTTATCCCTGACCTTACACTATCAAGTGTTGTGATAGTCGGTGGATTCGTTGAAGCGGTTGTTTCACCAGGCTCACCGATATCTATCAAAGACGCAGGCGGCAATGTACTCTTGGAAGGTACTCTGGGCAATGGCGATTTCATTGCGATGAATACCATATCTGGTGCGTATTCAGAGTTTATGACAGACATTATTGTCACATATGTCTCAAACACAATTGGTTCGGATCTGCTTGACACCATCCAAGTAGGAACTGAACTGGACTTCAACCTCACGGTTCAGCATAGAACTAATTTTGCTGACATTATTGGACAGGACATTGAAACAGGAGGAGCTCTTAGCGGTTCAATGTCAATCGTTCCGGAGCCTGCAACACTGGCTTTGTTATGAATTCACTTTCTGTGCTCCTTCCGTCGCAAACGTTAAACTTAAACTGGATATACAAGTTGATCATACCCGGATCAGCAAACCTTACCAAATAACAAATAAGCACCATTGAAACCCAGGGGTCGGCCAAAGATCACTGGCCGGTCTTAGGCCGATCCCTTTTTTCTTCTACGAATTTTATTTTGCGTAACCTGCTTCTTGTATGACAATCAGGTTACGCATGTATATCCCTTGGAAATAACTGAATAGAATAATCGACAGCCACAGTTTGCAAAAATATGTCCATCACTGATTGTCGACTTGCGTATCTTTAACAATCCTGTGATGTTATCACTTACGATAAATGTCACAAATGACGCAAAGTATAACTCGCATAGGCCATATTTTGTTGTTTACAGTCTTCGAATAATGTCAATCGACAAGTTCTATCATATCCGCTGATATCTCAACACTCGTTGCCTGTCCAAGCATGTCGACCTGGAGTACCAGCTTCCACTGTTTACTGTCCTCAATCGCTATCCCTTCGGTCCCCATAAGCACTCCAGCAATGACTCTGCACTTCTGACCGGCTTTTATGTACTTGTGAGGCTGCGGATTTTCACCATGCCGCAGTGCAAACTCGATAGGCATTAAGTCACTGACAAGCCTCTCTTGATCCGGAACTTCTATGAGGTTCGCCACGCGATTGGTCTGCAGAACTTCAATCCTCTGATCATCGCTGGCACAAAAAAATACATAGCCTGTAAACAGGGGCAGAAAAGATCGTAACTTTCGCCCATTGCGACTGCTTACCTTCTCAGTCATTGGCAGAAAATAGCTGATGCCCCCACGTAACATCTGCCACGCCAGAGCTTTTTCGTTTCTACTTTTTGTATGTGCGACCCACCACGTTCCGACAAAATCTTTTATCGAGGTGTCCTCGGGCCATGAAGTCGGCGGATTTTCACTTGCTTTAAGCATAAAGTTCCCTACAAATATCAATATTAAGTGATGATTGTAAGTGTATAAGCCGGATATGTCAACTAATACAACTGTTAACAATAGAACCCCAGTGAGCATCAGCATTCTCGCCGACATACTTTTCGGCGGTCCTAAAGTTGGATAACCCCATATCATTGATTACCAGTAGATCTAGGTTTACAGAGTATAGAAAAAAGAACAAGGTGCGATATATAAACGGCGGAGTAAAATTGTACCACTTGGCGGAGCAATAATGTACCACCGACTCACTGTATGACATAACAAGGACAATCCC
>DAOWHR010000170.1 GCA_030641315.1 Anaerohalosphaeraceae bacterium
AATTATCGTATAGTTCACGATGTCCTGGACCCTGCGAGGGTCTACGATGTCCTGAACCTTATCATTTAGGGTTTGGGCAACACGCCCGCGAGCGCAGGGATTATAACGCCATGTTATACTATTTGATATTACTTGATCGGTCGTCGGATCGATTCGATCCCTGATATTACCGTTGCCGACACCATGAGTATATAGGTTACCAGCGTAAACCAGTCACCCCATTCCCTGGAAACATAGGCCCACCCGATCAGCACTGTGCCGATCCCGAACGACTGCAGGAACATCTTGATCTTTCCTGACGCTATCGCTCCGAACGGTATCCCCCGCGATTCGGCCAACTGTCTGCGGACCGTCACCGTCGCCTCCCGTGCGACAATAATTATCGCTGTCGACCAGCCGATCAGGCTGACTGTCAGAGGCGACCAATCGAAATTGCCGAATATCGGATGCCCGGCGATAGCGAAACACACAAACGAACCGCACACCAGGAACTTATCAGCCAGCGGGTCGAGTATCCTGCCCAGCTTACTCGTAGCTTCAAATTTTCGTGCAATGTACCCGTCGACAATATCCGTAAGACCAGCCACGACAAACAATACGAACACAACCAGCAAAAATCCGCTTGGTTTCGGTTCATCCATTCTGCCTGCCATAACGATCATAACAAGAAACACGACCGTCATCACAAGCCGCCCGATAGTAAGAGCGTTAGGCACATGCCGCATTATTGAATTGTATTTGCCAGTAGCCAAATTCTGTTTCCCATTCACTCGATGTACGATACACAAATATGATTGTAACCTAACCTGCCGATATTTCAATCACTAATTTGTCTTACCAGCAGGTCATATCCGTCCCGCCCGGTCACTTCGGCCCGTATTATATCGCCCGGCTGGCCGCTGCATTCGTCAATAAAACAAATACTGTCAACATGCGGTGCCTGGCCGTAGTATCGACCGACAGCATCCTCACCGTCATCGATTAGGCAAACCACCTCGGACCCGACCATTGAGTCGATCTTTTCAAAAGCTATCTGCTGCTGAGTCTCCATCACAGCATCAGCTCTGGCTTCTTTGACTTCTTCGGCCACCTGCCCATCCAGAGTTGCCGCAACCGTCCCCGGTTCAGGATAGAACGTAAAGCACCCGAGCGCATCGAACCTGGCCCATTTGATAAGATCAAGGAGTTCTCCAAATTGTTCCTCTGTCTCACCGGGGTATCCGACGATCACAGTCGTACGGAGCACAACATCAGGCATCGCCGCACGCAGTTTCTCGATCAGGGAGACAGTTTTTTCCTTTGTATCTATCCGCTTCATCGACTTTAGAATGTCGTTGTTGATGTGCTGAACGGGGATGTCAACGTAGTTTACGACCTTTTCACTTTTGGCGATAGCTTCGATCAGTTCATCATCCACCCCAGCCGGATAAAGATACATCAGCCGTATCCATTCAAGTCCTTCGATTCTTTCGAGATCGCCCACCAGCTTTACAAGTCCGTTTTTTATCCCTTTGTCGCGCCCGTAAAAATTGCTGTCCTGCGCGATGATACTAAGCTCGACAGCCCCGTTTTCTACCAGTTCCACCGCCTCAGCGACTATCGCGTCATGCTCCTTGCTGCGAAACGCCCCCCGGATCGAAGGTATCGTACAGAACGAGCACCTTCTGTTGCATCCTTCGCTGATCCGCAGATATGCCCAGTGCCCCGGCGTAATCAGCAGCCTCCCGCTGTCGTCACTGACTTTGTCAGGCAGATTCTTAAGATATGTCCGCGGGTTTTTACGCTTGATCTTAACGATATCCTTAACGATCTTAGCGATCTCGTCCCGCTGACCAAGTCCGACGATCGCATCGATCCCGCCAACCTCATCGAGCAGGTCCTCTCCCATTCGCTGCGCAAGGCATCCCGTAACGATAACCTTCTGCACATTCCCCTGTATCTTCTGCTCCACTGCCTGCGCGATAGCGGCAATAGCCTCCTCTTTGGCCGGTTCGATGAATCCGCACGTATTGATCACAACGACATCGGCACAGTCGGGATCACCGCTAAGCACAAGCCCCGCCTGACCCATGTTCGCCAGCATCTTTTCACTGTCGACGATGTTCTTCGGGCACCCAAGCGCCACAAAGCCGACAGTTATCATATTTTTAGGATTTTGTTTAGACATGCCCACCAAAATAGCACAATCTGAACGTTTGGTCTATAAAATAAAAAGGCCGTCGGCTTTCACCGACTGCCTTTTGTGTGTTGAAGTTCGTTTGGAATCGAGCTATTCAAGGGTTGGCAATGCTACTTCACCTGCCAACTGTTTCTCGCCGCCTTCTTTTTCATAAACGCCGTAGAAG
>DAOWHR010000405.1 GCA_030641315.1 Anaerohalosphaeraceae bacterium
GAACGGTAAGGAGAAAATTATCAAAACCGTTTTCCATGAAGATTTTAATGTCAGGATCGGCGTATTTAAGTTTGAACGTTTTTTCGATGAAGATATCATCTGTAGGCATGTCGACTTCGGCAATGATCCGTTCGACCATCTTCCTGTTTTCTTCACTTCCGAAGACAACGATCTGTTTTGACTGCCGAAGTGCTTCGACAACCAGATTTGCACGCAATTCCGAACCGGGCATGCTCCGAATAGTACGATTGACGATATTAACGATCTCGCTCGCATCGACAAATCTCACTGGAATAACGCTTTGCTGCTGCGAAACACTTTCTACAATGTCAAGCTTTTCGATCCATTCTTCGATGACCTGCATATCCTCTGCCGAAGCCCTGGCGATGATCCAGTCCTGTTTCGGCAACGGAAGCAGCTTTGCTTCGACTCTGGCCCCTTCGATCACCACAGATGTTGCGGGCTTAACGGCACCTTTCTGCGGAGTAGGACCTCGCGAAGGTCCTGGACGTGAACGGCCCCGCTGATCTTCCTCAAGGATGAGCATGATCACCTGGCTGATCTCCATCGGATCGGCGTTTTTGATCTTAAAGACCTTTTCTATGATCTGATCGGATTCGGGAACATCCAACTGCGCAATGATCCGCTCGATCCTGATCAGATTTTCGACGGTATCGATAACAGCAATACTGCCAGCACTTTCCATCGCGGTAACATGACCATATTCGGCGGTAAGAGGAATTATAATCTCGGACAATTTTGTTGGACTGTAGTGTTCCAGCTTAAAGAATTTCTCAACTATCTGCGAAAGATCTTCCATCTTTGCCAAAGGTTCGTTAATGCCAAGCGTAGGAACGGCACCGACCCTGGCCTGGGCGATAGGCTTGATGAATATCCTGTCTTCACTCTGCTCGGCGATGTAGCCTTTTGTGCGAAGTGCGGCATATATCAGCGACAGAGCCTTTTCACGGGTCATCTTTTCAGAAGCATAGATCGTAAGCCGCAGCCCCAGAACCTCATCGGTGGTAGGTATGATCGGCTTTTTTGTCCAGTCACCGATCGTCTTGATAACATCTTTCATTTCGATATTATTCAGATTTATCGAGATAAGCCCGTCCTCTTCTATAAACGCTGATTTGCCTTCACCGGACTGATTACCATCACGGCCAGAACCCATACCTGGGCCGCCTCCGGGCCTGAAACCGCCTCTGCCTCGCTGGCCATAATCTCCGCGGTCGATCCTTTGTCCAAGCTCCCGGCCAGGTTCGCTCTGTTTTGCCTGCACCTGATTGGGGTCCTCAGCAACAGGAGGCTCGGCAGGTTTTTCTTCCTGCTTAGGAGTTTCATCTGAAACACTTACTACTTCGATCCGGCCGGGCGAAGATCCTTCTGAGACAAACTGACCTGGCTGTCCACCTACGACTTCCACCCTGACAGCTTCTTCGGCCAGAGCAAAACTTGTAGGGATCGCAAAGACAACAACTGTCAAAACCAGCACTTTTATCAAACTTAAACTTTTCAAAATATTCTCCTTAGCAATATTATTCACAATTAAAAATAGGCTTAGATGCGAAGCCTTGTATTTACAATAATGTTTATAGACTCAAACACAGAATCTTGTTACCCCAAAGGGTATATTAATTCTAGCGATTGCGAAATTCTCTAATCTTCTCATCTCTGAATCGGCGTTGTTCATCCGGTGACATTTTTTTGTATTTCTCTACCATTTGCTGTCTTTGCTCCGCACTCATTCCGCCCATCAGTCCTCTTGATCCGCCCCTTTGCTCACCGCCTCTGTCCGGCGGACGTCTCATCGGCTGCGAAGAAACAACTACCGCACTCTTCGGCTGACCGGGCGGAGGCCCTGCCTTTGGCTGGTTTGGCTTGGCTCTTTTCTGTTCCTCCGTAAGATTAGATACCGAAAAAGGTATAAGTTGTGTTTCCTTCTCTTCCCACATAATAGTTATTTCATTTGCGCCGATCGCCAGCAGTTTGGCTCCATTGATTTCCTGGCCGACAGTATAAAATTTACCGTTTACAAATGCCCTGTCCCCAAGTATCGATGTGCAGACAGGCAGTTTCGGTTTCGGAGCTTTCTTAAGAGGGTTAAACAGGGACGCCTTCTTTAACTTCTGGGCAGTGTCTTTGTGCTGCTGGATGTTTTTGTTTATGGTTTCCTCATTGATATTACCGGCAGCCTTGGCGCTCTCAATTCGGTTCGGGATATTTCTTGATGCCGCGGCATAAGTTAACACCCTCCCAGCGGTCAGAACAAGCAGCACAAGCAGTGTCAACCACAATAATCTGCTTAGATATAATGTTTTATTTTCGGTTAAATTCAGTGTCATAATTTCACCTCTCGATCATCTTATTTAACGAATGTTGAAACTATTATTTTCATTTCCATCTTACTGCGGTCTTTCTGGTCACACGAAAGCGTCAGTTCCTCAACTCCGACCAGGTAAGGATTTTCGTACAAACCGGCCAATAGATCCAGAACCTGGCCGCTGCTGCATTTCCCCTGACATTGAAGTTGTAGCTTCGTGTAGCCGGAAGCGTCTTTAGCTTTGGTCATCGGCATGTCGTGCAGGGTTCGGATATTGACACCGTTGCTCTTTAACTGTTCGGTGAACTTCTCTGTGAAAAGCTCTTTTTGCCGCGTACGTTCCTGTGGCATTTCCAGGACAGGAACCGTAACCAGTATACCTGCCTGCTTCGCGTTAATGGAACCATCCGAGGCAGGCGTGATCAAGGCAAGTTTTTGCCTCTCCTCCTTAAGATCGCCCCGGATCTTTTTCCAGTCGACAAACCATCCTTCAAGCAGGATATATATCAGGATTACACCTGCGATAACTATGCCGATCCCGACGGTTTTCTTATCTCGTTCTGTCATTTTATACTGCATTTATTTTTCCCTGTGCGGTTTTAACTTTTAGATGCCCTTGCATGCAAATGTAATTTTGAAAGCTATCCGTTGTGTCTTTTCATCTTTTACGGGATTTTGTCCCTTTACATTCGAAAAGCCTGATTGACTTTGCAGTTTTTTCTGGAATTCCTGATACTGTTCAAAGCTGTTTGCGTGGCTGGAGATCGTCACTGTGTTGTTCTTGTACGAAAAAGAGTTCAGCAGCATACCCTGCGGTTTGCTCTTGTTGATCTTATCCATTATTTTCAAAATATCGGCTCGCTGCTGGGCAATGGTCTTTCGGGTGTTTTCCCTTGCAAGCAGTTCGGCAGCGTCGGCGTTTCTTAACTTTTCAAGCTCTGCCTTATCAAGGGCCTTGGCGGCAAAGCCGCAAAGAAAGAGCATCACCAGGACAATAACCGCAAGCCGAACCAGCGGAACGCTTTTACGAACGGGCTTTTTATCCTGTGATGATGTGTACAGGTCCTTGAAAATATTCAGCCTTGTCTCGTGAGGATCCAGTGCCAGCATTGCCGCGCCGATAATGTCAAGATTGTCACATATCTCCGCCGCTTCGACCGCTAACGGCCCTGCCATCAGGTTTGTATCCGGCACAGAAGATGACACGTTTATTCCTGAAACCTTCAGATATTCGATAAGCTGCTGGTGTGTCTGCTCCTCGGGTGACAAAAGACGGACATCGACATCTCTTTCATCCAGACCAAGATGCGTCAATGCGCCCCTGAGATCATGTACAAACAGTTCGGTGTGTGTTTCAAACTCATCGGGGTCAGACAAATTCGCCATGTCGATATCAAGCATCATTGCGTTTGCCATCTGACAGTTTTCGACAAGCAGCAGTTGAATACTCTTGTCTCTTATATTGATAAGCACTGTCGGTTTATCAGTGTGATCGAAAAGCTCGCACCATGCTTTCGTCACCGCCTGACAATCGAGCAATATCGCCGACGCGTCAGAAGTTTGAGCGACCGGAACAGCACTTCTAAGACGATCCTCCCTTGCAACTGCGACGGTGACGACACGTTTGCCATGACTGTCAGGATGGGCAAACCAGTCTGTCCGCATCTGAACCGGCACTGCTGGCAGCAATGCCTCGATCTGCATCTGAACTATCGGCCCAAGCTTTGAATCCTCAACAGGCGGAACCTCAATTCGATAAAAAGCTACCGGCGCTGAGTCAAAAGAAACAACAACGGACGAAGACGCGATTGATGAACCGCCGGAAGATTCCTCGGCAACAATATTTTTCACAAAAGAAAGATTGTCACTTTGTCCGGCAGATGTTTTTTCCCAGAGCAGCTCGAACCTGCCTGCGTTCTTTCGCATTTTAACGGCTCTAAGCGGCAGATAAACCGCCCATGAGCAGGACACTGCTATGACAGGATCGTTGCCGTCATGTTTTCGTACACTGTTCAATTGTTGGCTCCTGAATGATAATAAATTATTTCGACCGGAGATTGGTTGCGGTCCACAACGGCTTCGATGCTGCTAACTGCCTCTGTAGCAGTCAGAAGTGCATGGCTCCTGACGGTAAATACGCCCGAGCGAACCGTAAGCATATTAAGATATTTTCTGATGTCGCTGTTGCTTAGCGACTTAATATCGCCAATATCCGATAGCCCTATAAAACCAGCGGCAGCCCCCCCCCGGAAAGTGATTATCTCGTTTACAACATCTTCATTCTCTTCGAACAATGCCATAAGAACAACCTTCGACGCAGTATTAATGTTAACACGGCCGAACATCTTGTCCGTGCTTGCAATGGTTACCTTGTCCACTATCTCAAAGAAGGTCTGCCTGTCGATCTGCTGGGATTGATTGCCTCTTCCGGATGATGGCCTCGGCTCGGTCGGGGCATTATTCTTCAATAGGTCGCCAACACTATTGTAGCTTCGGTTCTCAACGATCCATTTGGCCTGGGCAGGACTTATCTCAAGATTTGTCGACAGATCTCTTTCATTTGCCGAGTTAATATCGACCTTGGCAGTACCCGTCGCATCGGAGTTCGTGTCATACGAATAACAAGTCAGATAATCGACCCAGCCGTAATAGTCACTCGATCCGTAAAGCAATTCCTCGGTCATATCTTTAACACGAAGCAGTTCTCGAATTGTTTTGAAATTTCCGTTGCGTATCTGGTAACCGTTCTGCAGATTGAGATAGAAGCCCGCCTCTGCGCCGCCGGGGCGGATATTGTCATTGCCGTCGCGCCAGTCAAGTATCGAATCGGCTATCTCATCGGTCATGTATGGCAATACCAAAAGCTGTTTTTTGGTTGCGGTGTTTATGTTCAGTTTGCCGGCTTCATCGATAACCTTAACGGTAAAAAAGCTCTGGTCGAGTTCGATGTCGTTGAAGTCGATCGGGTTTTCGTACCACAGATCGGCATAGCCGTCATATTCTTTGTCATCATCGTTAAGAACTGCGATCGCGGTCTCAATTCCCGCTCTGCACGCCCAATTGGCACGAACCTGCTCAGCCGATACAAGAGTAATTCTCGTATCGATCATACTTGCTTTGGCAATGACCGTAACGATAATCGTGATAAGAACGACTATCCACAGCACGGCTATCAGGGCAAGCCCACTGCGTTTGAACAGGTTGTCTGATAAACTAAACATCTATAGGTTTTCGCTTACGCTTTCGATTTGAGAAACTGCTTCTTCGGCTCCCTCTTCTGTTACATTTTGATTTTTAGCTGTCATGCTGAATCTCGGAAAGGACACTATGAAATTACTTACGGTTACATTTGAAGGGCCTTGCTGTTCAAGATCGCCCGCGACAAGAGTTACTTCGACCATACCAGGCAATGTCTGCTGCTCTTTGGGCCACTGTTCCACCCACTCCGAACCGTCAAAGTAAAGCAAACTCAAGCCGACAATGTTTTCAGCGATCGGCGACAGTATTCCGCCTGCGGTAAGTTCGTCCTCTTCCACACCGACTACCGGACAATAACGCCGCATAAGCACCGACTTGTCATCTCTTTGAGCTATGAAATACTGAACTTCGTAAAGGTCACCTTCTATGGCAGCAAAACGGGCCTTAGCTGTCGATGTAGTTCTAAACGTAAGGCTCACTGGCGGCTCGTCTACGGTCTGCGCCAATGCGCCGACGAACTTCATCGAGTTCATATCAGCGTCTCTGAAAATATTCGCCAGATCGTTTCGTATAATGTTTGCGGCAAAACGAAGTTCGTCAGAAACGGCTGTACTCTGCTCGATCCTTTCACGGGCATCGGCGACCGAACGCAATGCGCCTACGGCAACAACAGCTATAAAAGTAGCGATCACAGAGGAGATAAGAACCTCGATAAGAGTAAAAGCCCTGTTATGCATATTTGCGTTTATCATTGCGTCACGTTTTCATCCAATACAGTTTCCACCGCGGCATCGTCATACAGATATGTCGACGCATTGATGCTTCTTACCTTCTTTTCGGTGCCCCATGACAGGGTCATATCGACACGGTACAGACCCATATAGCTGCCTTCTTCTATAACAACGTTCCACCGGTGAACTATGCCGGTATCTTCGTCCTTGTTGAGCTGTCCTTCAAACTGCCCGAGTTCCATAAACGGTCCGATGCCCACATAGTCGATCATAGCAAGCTGCCTGTCCAGCATCTGCCATGCCTGTTCGTACTGCCTGTTCGACTTAACGCCTCTTATTGCCTTGGCCCCGACTGTGCACAGGGACACAACAGCCAGACTTAGCAGCATCGATGCCGCAACCATCTCAATAATACTAAATGCCTTTTTGTTTTTTGTAACGATCATCCTTAGATTTCGTCCAGATCAATAATATCTATGGGAACTTCTTCGGCTGGGCCAAATTGTATTTTTACTTTGCCCGTTGAGGCCATTATATACACCGTATATTTACTCTTGTCGTCACCGATCTGGATCACCGCTGTATCGGCCGTACCGTTAGGTTTAAAAGTTATCACATTTTCATCATCGGACGCTTCACTGAAGGTAGCAATTGTTATTTGTTCGAACTTAACGCCCTCGTCAAATTTTACGGGCTTTGAGAACTGATCCGAAACAGGCGTCATTTCTCCGTCCTCCGCCTCCGGATTCACCATCGCCAGAAAAATACCGTGATCGATCTCGTTCAATACCAGTTTACAGTCACACTGCTTTTCAACAGCAAGTATCCGCGCGTACTTCGCTGCGAAATAAACTTCCTTCGCGGCCTTTTCGACCTGCAGACGTTTAAACGTACCACGCCCGAATGAGATCGCCACCGAGGAAAACAGAGCGATCAGGACTGCAACAGCAACCAGCTCGACCATGGTAAAACCGCTGGCTTTACGGCATATCGATCTGTTTATTAAGCTAGTCGTTGAAGATGTCTTCATCTTCGTCTTCGCCGCCTTCCTGGCCATCGGCGCCAAAGCTGATAAGATCATAACTGCCCGGATTTACAACACCTTCTTCGATATAAATGTATGTGTTGTCCCAAGGGTCCAGGATTTCGCTCTGCTTGGCGTAAGGTTCGGTCCACTTCTCTTCCAGATCAGCAGGAGCGACAACCAGTGCTTCAAGACCTTCCGCTTCGGTCGGGAATCTACCGCAGTCCAACCTGAAGGTTTCAAGGGCCTGCTCGATAATACGGAGTTTTGACTTGGCTATTTCGTGTTTTGCCCTACCGAACTTTGATCCGATCTTTGGAACCAGCAAAGCCGCAAGCATCGACAGTATCACTGCCACAACTATCAACTCGATAATGGTAAAACCTTTTCGTTTTCGCCTTTTAATACGCATCTTTTCATTGTCCTTTCAACACGGAATTTTATCACCCTCAAGGGTGTTACATGCCCATATCCATAGACATAATGGGCAGGATCATTGCTATAATTATAAAGCCGATCAATATCGCGACCAGTATGATAATAAGTACCGGAAAGATAGTGATGAATCTTGTTATCGCCGCGTCAGAATCTTCGTCAAATGTATCGGCCGCGTTCAAAAGCAGTTCGTCCAGCTTTCCCGTCTGTTCACCCAATGACACAAGCTGAACC
>DAOWHR010000117.1 GCA_030641315.1 Anaerohalosphaeraceae bacterium
ATATATTGCCCATCATATTCCGTTCTCGATGCGATCAGCAGACAAGCCTTACCCATAGCCTGATTCATAGCCTCTTCTTCACTGAGACAAGCCTCATTACTTCGTGCAACAGCCCAGTGATTACTGCGAGTTGACTGCATAAATCCCTGCGTATCGTCAAGCCACTGCTTCTCGGAATACTTAACCGACGCAATCTCTTTCCCTTCAGCAGTCTCGACCGTCGCGGTTATCAAACCGCTCTGCAAGTAAACGCCGACCGTATGACGCATAAGTGTAGTGTTACCCTGCTGTATCTCATTTCTCCATACATTATTTTCCTGCGTATCGGCATAGGCCAGTGAAATCTTTAAACCGAACTCACCTTCACCACCGATAGTCACAACATCAGGAAAACTCTCAGACAAAACTGCTTTAAGCTCGCCAAGCAGATGGTCGTCAACTTCGCCTTCTAAAATACGAATTGCAAGCGGGTCGGCCTGGTTGGCTGCAATTGCTGCGATAACAACTTCAAGCTCTCTAGCCAAACCGCGAACCGCCGCGGCCTTCGATGAATAAACATCGGCCTTCATCTCATCTTCAACACCGTCACGCCACGCGATACCACCGCCTGAAGTTGTGGTATATGGGACAGCAACATTAGGTGGAAAATGTCCGATTTGCTCGACTCGTACAGGCCTCGCCCTCATCGTGACAAGTCCCAGAAAAACAAATCCGAGCAAAGCAAAAAATACTCCCACAAAAACTTTGCCCGCAACACCGCCCTTGATGATCGCAAGAATAATAAGCGATACAAATATCAACAACACCGGCAACAAGACAATTATTCCAATAGGTGCTACCATCATACAACTCCTTGATTCTGACCGTTGATGATCAAATTTTTCTTACGTTTCGGCGTCCATACAAGTATCACAATTGAAATTGTGAAAAGAAGCGCCGTCCCAAACACTTCACCGGGATCAACACGTTCAAACATCTTTTCCAACGCCGGACCGATCTGTTTGTTATTCAGCATATCTATCAGCTCAGGTGTATATTTGATAGACAATGAGTCCCACCACAAAAACAGTGCAAATATTATCCCCGATATACCTAACAAAGCTCGAATCATGTAGAAAAAACCGCTACTGCGTCTACCCATGACAATAAATATTACAGCTAGAAACGACAGTACCATAACGACAGTAGCTCCGATATTTTCCACAAGACCGGGCCACCCGTCATCTCCAAAAAAATCATCGAATGCCTGATCCAGTCCGGGGTCCGGAAAACCTGCCGCTATTATCGCTGGAATATGCAGCACCACCGCAAGACCAAGCACTATCGCAAGCAGCAAAAATATCCCGCCGACACACGAAAGTATCGCACCTATGGCACCTGCCCCGTCATCACGCACAACGACAACCTGTGAATGCACAGCCGAAGCTGGCACCGCTGCCTGGGCTGAACCAACGTCATTGTTATAGCCTTGCTGCCTTACAGGTTCAGGAGAAACTGCCCGCCCCTGCCCTGGATATTCTACCTGCTCGACACTGTATTTTGCAGCATCCCCCTCATCCCACATCTTAAGCGTCCGTCCCTTGCCGTCCGTAAAGCTGCCCGTAATTATCATTATAAAATCTATAAGTTGCCCGATACCGAAAAAGCCGAATGTGATCAGCCATAATATCCCCGTACCAACCTTGCCCACATAGAACCGCTGCAAACCGCTGACCCCCATAAAGAAGCCGCAGCAAAGAAGTGCCGCGACAAAACGGTTCTGCGAAGAGACATCGTTCCTAAGATGATTGACTGTTTTACCACTTACCGCTGCACCTGCACCGACAGCGACACCAGCGTCAGCGGAACCTTTCTTTTGTCTTCGGAACCGACCACTCTCATCATAAGCGGCGACCATGCTTTCGCTCATATCCATTGGACTCAATATTTGTACCACGATACATACTCCAGCTAATATACAAGCAATTACAGGCCCATACTCATGCGATACACTCGAACCGATCACAAATGCAAGTACCGCGACAAATATAGCCGTACCTAAAGATATACGATTCTTACGAGCCGGAGCAGTAATCTTCCACCAATCG
>DAOWHR010000390.1 GCA_030641315.1 Anaerohalosphaeraceae bacterium
CAGAGGGTGCCCATGTTCCAGTAGCACTGACCGCCGACGATCTCGCCTATAGCGCCGTCACGGATGCGTTTCATGGTTTCAATATAAGCGGGCTGATGACGTCTCTGAGTTCCTGCAACGATAGCAAGACCTTTTTGCTCGGCAAGACCGGATGATTCGATAACTGAACGAATACCTACGGGATCAACGGCAACAGGTTTTTCCATAAAGACATGCTTACCCTGCTTGATAGCTTCCTTAAGGTGGATCGGCCTGAATCCAGGAGGGGCCGCTGTTACGATAAGATCAACCTCCGATAGAGCACAAACCTTCACATGATTGTCAAATCCGGTAAACATTGTGTCAGGTGTGACTTTAACCCGGTCGCCGAATTGTTTTTTCATCTTGTTAAGCGAACTGTCAAGCCGATCCTGAAAAAGATCACCCATTGCAACGATCTCAACAGCCGGGTCAGCTTCCAGGCAATTGATGGCAGCACCTGTCCCGCGTCCGCCGCAGCCGATGACACCAACACGGATCTTATCGTTACCTGCCGCGAAAATGTTACCTGAAACGCCAGCCATAGCGGCAATCGAAACCGCCGAACTGGTCTTTAGAAAATTACGCCTTGATATGCCATTTGAAAAATTACCGCTTTCCATTTCTGTTCCCTTCGTATCCATTTAATGTTACGTTCACACTTCTATACATCACAAATTTTTACAGACTGTGCAAGGCTCTTAAATGCATCGCCGGTTGGAGTAAATTCCTGACCAACATAACCTTTGTAGCCTGTCTTAACAATCGTCTTCATAATCGCCGGATAGTATAGCTCCTGGGTGTCATCGATATTGTGGCGTCCCGGCACACCCGCTGTATGGTAGTGCCCGATGTAGTCAGCGCTCTTTTTGATCGTTGCGATAACATCGCCTTCCTGAACCTGCATGTGATAGATATCATACAGCAGCTTAAAGCGATCTGACCCGACCTTCTTAGCAAGCTCAACGCCCCAGTGGGTTCTGTCACACATGTAGTCTTTGTGGTTAAGTTTGCTGTTGAGAAGTTCCATGCAGATCGTTACGTTCTTTTTCTCGGCAAATCCAACGATCTTTTTCAAGGCGATCGCGCAGTTCTTAAGACCCTCGTCATCATCCATGCCTTTGCGGTTACCGGAAAAGCAGATAACGTTCGGAAAGCCCGCTTCGGATGTTTCCTCAATGCTCTTGCGGATCTTAGCGAGACACTCTTCGTGATTTTCAATGCGGTTAAGCCCCTTTGTAATGCCATGACTGTTGGACATCGCACAGACAAGCCCATATTTTTTCAATATGGGCCAATCCTTTGGCCCGACCAGTTCAACCGACTTAAGCCCAATCCCTGACGCGTAAGCAGCGAACTTATCCATCGATATTTTGCCATAGCACCACTTGCAAACGGACTGATTAATTCTACCATTAACTGCAATCTTTTCAACCATTTTTTCATTATCCTTTTGGGCGGCATTGGCGCTTACTGACAAAGAACTTACAGCTGCAAGAGAAACTGCCGATGAGGTTTTTATAAAATCACGCCTTGATATTCCATGCTCACTGCACATATCAGCCTTTCTGTTAGAAATCGTCACACCATCGGTATGCTTCGATCAGGGCTTTCTCGCCTTCGATGCCTTTTTTGCTGACACCATGCTCCATGCAGATCACACCTTCATATTTCTTTTTGTACAGGTGCTTAAAGATATTGCGATAGTTGATCTCGCCGGTCGTCGGTTCTTTTCTGCCCGGGTTATCGCCAACGTGGAATGCCGCGATCTCGGACCATGCTGCATCGATATTCGGGATCAGGTTCCCTTCGGTTATTTGCTGATGATAAATATCGTCGACGATCTTACAGCAAGGACTGTTAACAGCTTTGCAGATCTGATACGACTGAGGAATCCCCTTAAGGAACAGTCCCGGATGATTGTGCTTGTTAAGCGGTTCTATAACAATGACAACGCCGGACTCTTCGCAAACCTGAGCACATGCCTTTAAGGCATCGACAACATTTGCAGTCTGATACTCCCACGCCATTCGCTGGTTATAACGCCCCGGCACCATCAGCATAGACTTACAGTTGGTACGTTTTGCAACCTCGATTCCCTTCCTGGTCTTGTTCACAAGCATGTCAACATCTTCTTTTTTGCCGGTAACCATCGACTCGACTTTGAAATCGGCATAAAGAACGAACGGGCCAAGCTGCATATCCCGCTTTGCCATCTCCGCTGCGATCTTTTTCTGAAGCTCGACAGGTTTGCCCATCATGCCGTTATCGAACATCGCGGTAAAGCCCGCGTCAGACATGAACTTTATATTGTCTATCGGATCCTTGCCCGCGTGGTTTCTGAACTGGCCAAGAGTTGGAGCGTAACCGAGCTTGAATTTACCGCCCTTTGATGAAATGGCTGTAGCTTCCGCTGAAACCGAAGATGTCCCTATCGATACCGCCGCACCGGCCGCTGCCAAACCGCTGGCTACAAATGTTCTTCTGTCCATGTACAAACCTCCGCAACCCCCCGGTTGATATTACTATTTAATAGCTCACACTATACCTCGGCGCACTGAGGCTTGCGTTTGAAATATACCAGTGGTAAATTTCAAATAAAATCATAATACATGCGTTTTAACTTTTATACTTCGGGTTTGGTGTCGGCATTTTTGCATCGACGCTCTTTAGCCAGTTCTCAAGCATCTTTCGCATCTTTGCGGCCTTTGAGGGCATCTTTTCCGCGAGGTTATTGTACTCTCCAATGTCTTCTTTGAGGTTATAAAGCTCTATAATATTGTCGCCAACTTTATCGCCGTAAAACTCGATCAGCTTCCAGTCGCCGTCCCGAACTGCGCCGCCGGGTCTGCCGCCCTGGTTACCGTAATGCGGATAGTGCCAGTAGATAGGGCCGCGGGTGAACTTTTTGCCTTTCAGCAGAGGCGTAAAACTAACGCCGTCAACATGCTGGGCAGTTCTCGGTTTAAGACCGGCCATGTCGAGCATCGTCGGATAAAAGTCCGTGCTTATTACAGGCTCATCACAGGTGGTTCCGCCCCTGGTAACACCTGGCCACCTGACTATCATCGGCTCACGGATACCGCCCTCGTAGAGCCATCCTTTGCCCGCTCTTAGCGGCAGATTCGATGTCGGGGAACCTTCCGAAGTTGACAGTCCGCCGTTGTCCGACATGAACATCACTACAGTTCTGTCTTCGATGCCAAGCGCCTTGATCTTGTCCAGAACCTTGCCGACCGCCATATCCATCGCCTCGATCATACCGCCGTAAACAGCGTGGTCCTGCACCTGGCGAGCCTTCCTCTGGCCCTCAGGAATAAACTTGTCACCTTCGAATTTAACTGTTTTCGCTTTCTCAGCGTATTTGGCCTTGAGGTCCTCGCGAGAAATGAGAGGCGTATGAACCGAATAGAATGACAGGTCAGCAAAGAAGGGCTTATCCTTGTTCGATTCCATGAACCTGCATGTTTCAGTCGCAAGCCTGTCAGGGAGATGCTCGCCGTCCGGCCCGTCTTCAAGCCGCGGATTGCCGTATGGCGAGAAATATTTTTTACCGCCGTATGGTCCGCCTCGTGTCCAGCCGCCCTTGTTGACATCAAAACCCTGCGTTTCAGGCCAGAAATTTTCGCCTCCCAAATGCCACTTGCCCGCAAAGAACGTATTATATCCAGACTCTTTGAGAGCTTCTGCGATGGTGAGTTCCTCGTGCGGCAACTGCTCGATATACTTAGCAGGCAGCAAGGGTGTATTACGTTTCCACCCTCCAGGTTGAGCGGCACCGAAATAGTCAGTCGTATCCATCCGCGCCGGATATTTACCAGCCATGATACTCGCACGCGTTGGAGAACACACCGGACACGCAGCGTAGCCATTGGTAAACATTATCCCGCTTGCCGCAAGTTTATCGATGTTCGGAGTATCATAAAAACTGCTGCCGAAACAGCCAGCGTCCGTCCAGCCCATATCGTCAACCAGAATGAAAACAAAATTCAGCGATTGGGTGTTTTTCTTTTCCTTTACGAAAACTCCCTGCCCCAGAACGGCTGGTACAAAACAAGAAGAAACTCCAACACTGGCCAACTTGATAAAACTACGCCGACTGACAACACCGCCTGTTTCCATTGCTAACTCCTTATATATACGATTCAAGTTACTCTTCACACCAAACAGCCCAGAACGGCAGCGCAGGAATAAACCTCTGTGCGCCATACCTCTAAAAACATTCCAGCACAGAACAAGCCGAATGACTTAGCTACTAACTACTATCTATTAACTACTGCTTTTAGCTGCGTCTTTCAGCAGTTTATATTCGATACTGTCAACCAGTGCTTCCCAGCTTGCCTCGATCAGGTTCTCGCTTACGCCCACCGTACCCCATAGACCGTCATGGTCACGCGATTCAATTATTACGCGAACCTTCGCAGCGGTAGCGGCGCCTGCGTTAACAACACGAACCTTATAATCGATCAGATGCATGGTCCTTAGCTGCGGATAAAATATCTCAAGAGACTTTCTAAGCGCCTTGTCAAGTGCGTTTACCGGGCCGTCGCCTTCGCTTACCACATGCTGTGTTTTACCGTCTACAGTCAGTTTGACCGTTGCCTCGGTGACTATATCGCCGGCCGGGTTGCGCTCCATGCTGATATGATACTTCTCCAGATCGAAGGCGGGCTTGTATTTTCCCATCGCCTTTTTGATAAGTATATCGAAGCTGGCTTCTGCCGACTCAAACTGATAACCATCATTCTCAAGATCCTGAACCAGCTTGAGTATCTTGATCGCCGTAGCTTTATCCTCCGCGATTCCACGCTTTTCAAGCTTTGCAAGTACATTGGCCGAGCCGGAAAGCTCCGAGATCAAAAAACGTCTTTCGTTGCCGACCACTTCGGGATTGATGTGTTCGTAGGTTTTTTCGTTTTTGCGGAGGGCGTCAATATGCAAACCACCCTTGTGCGCGAACGCGCTTTCGCCGACATAGGGCATGTTCATCACCGGCGAAAGATTGCCGACTTCAAAAACGAAGTGCGACAACTGCGTCAGATCGGTAAGCTTATCGCCGGTTCTACGCTTGCCTGAATCGGTATTGATAGTTTCAAAACCCATCTTCAGCGTAAGATTCGGTATGATCGTACACAGATTCGCATTGCCGGTACGCTCGCCAAGACCGTTTATGGTTCCCTGCACATGTCGCGCCCCCGCTGTAACAGCGGCAAGTGAATTAGCAACCGCACAATCGGTATCATTATGTGTGTGTATGCCGATAACCACGTCTGGAAACTCTTTGCAGACAACTTCCGTTATCTGAGCAACCTCGTGCGGCAAACATCCGCCGTTGGTCTCGCAAAGCACCAAAACGTCAGCACCAGCCTTAGCCGCAACTGCCAGCACTGAGATCGCATACTCAGGATTGGCCTTGTACCCGTCAAAGAAATGCTCAGCATCGAAAATCGCTTCTCGACCCTGCTCTTTCATGTACGCTACAGATTCTGCGCATATAGTCAGGTTCTCATCCAGACTGCACTTCAGCACGTCGGTCACATGCATATCCCACGTCTTGCCAACTATCGTAACAGCCGGCGCACCGCACCCCAATAGAGCCTTCATGCATATATCTTCGCTAACGCTGACACCGACACGTTTTGTGCTGCCGAACGCGACGATCTTCGCATTAGCCAGATCAAGCTTCATCGCTTTTTTGAAGAACTGCTCTTCCTTCGGATTGCTAAGCGGAAATCCGCCTTCTATATAGTCAACCCCGAACTCATCAAGCCGCTTTGCGATAAGCAGCTTGTCCTCAAGCGAAAAACTAACGCCTTCAGCCTGCATTCCGTCACGCAACGTCGTGTCATAAATCTTTATTTTGCCAAAAGTTACACTCATAGTACCCTCAAAATGAAAACGGCATTGTACCCAAAACACAGCCCAAAGTAAAGGCTAAAAGACGATTATAGGCTTCGGTCAAAACAGATGGTCTTTTGTGCTTGACAGTCTGGCAGTATCAGATTAGGTTGCTCGTGAATAATTGGTAAATGCCAAGCTAATCTTCTTTAAGCAGAAAACCGTAAAATGCCCGTAACTGATGAATATCTTGAATATGTGCTTGACCAGCTCAGGACTTTCGGCGAAGTGACATACCGCAAAATGTTCGGAGGCATCGGTTTGTACCTGCTGGGCAAGTTCTTTGCTCTGATTGCTGACGATGTGCTGTATTTCAAGGTCGATGATGATAACCGAAACGATTACGAACAAGCGTCAATGGAACCATTTAAGCCTTTCCCGGATAAGCCCCAGACAATGCAGTACTATGAAGTGCCAATAGACGTCCTCGAAAACAGGGACAATCTAAAACCATGGGCAGACAAAGCATACGCGGTCGCCGTAAGAAAAGCGAAAAAAACAAAGAAAAAGTAACAAGGTTATAACACACTATTATGGAACCGCTTGCCGTACACACATATTTCATCCTGGTCCTTGCAAGCCTTATCGCCGGTTTTGTCGATTCCATCGCGGGCGGCGGCGGGATCATTACTGTGCCTGTGCTGATGAGTGTTGGTCTGCCGGTACCGCTGGCACTTGGCACGAATAAGTTGCAAGCGGCGTTCGGAAGTTTTACCGCATCGGTAAACTACATCCGCAAGGATCTTGCCGACCTCAAGGACACCCTCGAAGGTATAGCCTTCACTGCTGTCGGCGCATGTATCGGCACATATACCGTCCAGAAGCTCAACACAGACTTTTTAGGCAAAGTCGTCCCTGTCATGCTGATAGCGATCTTCGTCTACCTGCTCTTTGCTCCGAAGTTCGGCGAAAAGGCCACCCGGGCAAGAATGAAAAAAATTGTGTTCTACATGATCTTCGGCCTGGCGATCGGCTTCTATGACGGCTTTTTCGGACCCGGCACAGGCAACTTCTGGACAATGGCGTTTGTTCTTCTTATGGGGCTGAACCTCAAAAGCGCAACGGCCCATACAAAAATAATGAACTTCACAAGCAACATAGTCTCGCTCGCGGTATTCATACACGGCGGCAACGTCTACTTCAAAGTTGGCCTCATCATGGCAGCGGGCCAACTCATCGGTGCATTCATAGGATCGCACCTGGTAATAACAAAAGGCGTAAAATTCATTAGAATATTTTTTATGACAGTAGTTGCAATAACAATAGCAAAGCTGATATACTCAACGTATATTGCAAATTAAAGTATTTCAGAAGTAAGAATTTGAATCGAATAAATGGAGTGTAAAATGAGATCGTACCAAATATTATTATCCTGTTTTGTAATGGCAATAACACCAATAGCAACCGGAGCGACAGTCCTCGTCGAAGCAGAAAGTTTCTCGAATACAGGCGGCTGGTCCGTCGATCAGCAGTTTACCGATCAGATGGGTTCGCCTATCCTGCTGGCCCACGGCATGGGTGTCCCCGTAAAAATCGCCACAACAAAAGTTAACATCCCCGAACCAGGCCAATATCATATCTGGGTGCGTACTCGCAACTGGGTTAAAGGCTTTGACGGCAACAACGCACCTGGCCGGTTCCAGCTGATCATCAACGGCAAAACACTTGACGCAACTTTCGGCAGCAAAGGATACGACTGGCACTGGCAGTACGGCGGAAGTATCAAGATCGATCGCAAAAGTGCTGCCCTTAAACTGAAAGACCTTACAGGCTTTGACGGTCGCTGTGACGCTATTGTGCTGTCAACCGACAAAAACATCACCCTGCCAAACGAAGGCAAACCCATGGCCGATTTCCGAAAGCAGATGCTTAATATCAACCAGCCAAAAAACGCAGGCCAATTTGATATTGTAGTCATCGGCGGCGGCATCGCAGGCTCTTCTGCCGCTGTCACCGCTGCGAGACTCGGAATGAAAGTCGCCCTCATCCAGAACAGGCCCGTACTGGGCGGCAATAACAGTTCCGAAGTTCGTGTTCATGTTGGCGGTGAAAGAAACCAGAAGCCCTACCCAAATCTGGGACACGTCACAAACGAGATCGCTTCCACACCTCGGGGCAACGCACAGCCGGCAGCAAATTATCAGGACGAAAAAAAGATCGCTGTCGTAACAGCCGAAAAGAACATCGAATTGTTCCTCAACACCCACGTCTTCAAAGTTGAAATGGACGCACAAAAAATCAAAGCAGTTGTCGGCAAAAATATTACCACCAGCAAAGAACTCCGCTTTACCGCTCCATTGTTCGTCGACTGCACAGGTGACGGCACGATCGGTTATCTGGCAGGCGCACACTGGAAAATGGGCAGAGAGGGCAAAGACGAAACAGGTGAACCAGGTGCACCGGAAAAAGGCGACAAAATGACCATGGGAACATCCGTCCAGTGGTACTCCGTTGAAAGCAAAGAAGAAACATCTTTCCCCGACTGCCCCTGGGCAATGCAGTTCAATGAACAGAACTGCCAAAAGGTCAAGATGGGCGAATGGGACTGGGAAACAGGAATGAACCGCGACCAGATAAGCGAGTTCGAATACATTCGCGACCACGGCCTGCGCGTAGTATAC
>DAOWHR010000440.1 GCA_030641315.1 Anaerohalosphaeraceae bacterium
GCTGCCGATCCCAAGAGCAATCAGCAGCCAGCCGATATTGACCGAAACTGCAAAAACATTAAAGATGATCCTAACCAATGCGTACACACCCAGTGCCTTGATCAGTACACCCGAAAGCATTGCCGAGATCGGCGCCGGCGCCGAAGGATGCGCATCGGGCAGCCACGCATGGAAAGGTATCATGGCCGCTTTCAAAGAAAAGCCGCCGACAAACAATGCCATCGCAAATGCCAGCCCCGGATTCATACCCTTTTGACGGATCGCCGCACCGATATAAGCCATGTTCAGCGACCCGGTATTACCATAGACCAGAGCGATGCCGAACAAAACGAACAATGAGCCGATACTTCCCAATGTCATATATTTGAACGATGCCTCCAGTTCTTCATGCTCGCATCCAAAACCGACAAGAGCATAAGATGCTATGGACGCGATTTCGAGAAAGACAAAAAGATTAAAAATGTCACCCGAAAGAACAACCCCGTTCATCCCGGTGATCATAAGCATACACAGGCAAAGGAACTTCGGCTTTGCGGTATATTGCTCCATGTATCTGACGCTGAAAATGATCGCGGCAAAACTTACGGTGCTGATCGCAAGCAGCAGCAGGCAGCTAAAGCCGTCCAGCACAAGATTGATCCCAAGAGGGATCGGCCAGCGGCCTACCTCATAGCTGTCATATCGACCTATCGACAGGCAACTCATTATCAACAATACCAACACAGAAAAGCAGCTTATCGCAGAAGCTGTACCGCCTTTTTTGCCGAAGAGGGGCAATACAAAAGCTGTCACCAGTGGCACTGCAATAAAAACCGGTAGCGGTATCGATCCGATCATCCTTTCAATCTCCTTATCTCGGTGATATCGAAGGTGCCGTATTTTTCGTGTATTCGAATACATATCGAAACCATCAATGCCAGCGATCCAAGCCCTATCACGATAGAGGTCAGTACGATCGCCTGGGGCAGCGGATCGACGCTTGCATTGATAAAGCCGGCAGTCATCTGTCCATGCTCAACATCGCCGGGGCCTGCTATCGGTGCGATACCGCCGATGCGATACCCAAGCATTATAAGAAACAAATTCACCGCGTATTCCATAACAACGATACCAAGCACGATCTTGACCATGTTCTTTTTGACCACGGCACAGTATAAACCTATCACAAACAGCAAAAAGCATAACGCGTACAGCATTATTTCACTCCTTATCGTTATTTTCAGCTGGCCTGAATGTCGAAAGCGCAAAGATCACAAGAAACAAAGAAGCGGCGACTTTAAGACCGATAGCAATATTTGACAGCGGTATTGTCCCGGCACTTACAAGATCGAATGCCGCGTGACCGTCAGCAAAGAATTTAACCTGAATAAAATTCCAGAAAAATGATCCGGCTCCGTAAAACAAACCGAACAACGCGATAGCTATAAACATCAGCGCACCGGCACTGTCGAGCTTTGACGCTATCGGCAGCGGAAGATTTTTCTCGGAGTAATCCCTGCCATAGGCAAGCATAATAAGCACGTATGAACTGGCTAATATCACCCCGCCTGCGAATCCGCCTCCCGGCGTTAAATGTCCGAATATAATGATATATATTCCGAAAAGGAATATCAGTATCTTAATCCAACTGCTGATAGTTTTGATTATAATTGACATACCTTTCATATCTGCGGCTCCTCAGGAAGTTTCCTTGGCCTCTTACGTAATATAACGGCAGCGCCGATTACCGAGGTGAACAATACTGTCGCTTCACCCAATGTGTCATACGCTCTAAAATCCAGTATCACGGCTGAGACAATATTTGCCGCTCCTGTTTTCTCCATGCCCTGACTGATATATGTCTTTGAAGCAGAGTCGGTCACTTCGGCAAATACCGCGTCACCAAAGGCGGGCAAACTGTTAAGGACCTGCACTGCCATAAGAAAGATCATCATTAGGATCACAACAGAAACTACGCTTGCGAAAAATTCCCTGTCACCGGTAACGAAAGTCGCGTTGCGTGAGATCGTCACTCGTATCAAAATGACCAATGCAAGCACCTCGACAACGATCTGGGTAATAGCGATATCCGGCGCCCTTAGAAACAAAAAGAACAGGGCGCAACCGAAACCGATAGCGCCAACGCAGATAACCGCACTTAACAGATCGGTTGTTTCAACCGCTATAAGAGCGGCGATCAATATAAACGCCATCAGAAAATAGAATAAGATTACTTCTGCCATTTCAGTTCCTCACCTTAGCTGGCAAATTATTAATATTATTAAAAGCAAACCGAACGTCATCCATGTCAGATACCGCGGCAAAACGCCATTATGCAGTTTTCTAAGCAGATAAATGAATGCACCTCCTACCCTTGCGGCCTGATCGTAAGGATCGAAGAATCCTTTCTTCTGCCACGCATAAAGCTGTTTCAATCCACCCATCGAAGTTATCGTCTTATAGAAATGTGTCCCCGGAATTATCATGCTGTCGTTATCCTGTATCTCTCCGCACGTCCACGTCGGCACAATTCGCACCTTACTGCGCGCATAGCCGAAAAACAGAATCCCAAGACCGATCAATATCCCGACAATTATCAAAGCAGTCGCAAGGCCGGAGTCCCATGTTCCGGAAATACCCGGTAGCCCTTCAATTTCAAGAGCGGGATATAAGAAGTACTTCAAAACAAACTTGTAGAACACTCCCAGCAATACACAAAGAGCCGCCAAAACAACCATCGGTATCCACATCACCGGAGGTGCTTCGGTAACCTTATCGAGCTTGCTCGGACAGCGTGACAGGAATACGGAATGCATGACCTTGACAAACGATGCAAGCGTAAGCGCACTTCCGAACATTGCACAGAAAAGCCATACCGGCCACCACTGCCCCGCTCCGCTGGCACTATTGCCCGCCTCGATAACGCCCTGGTACACCATCCACTTTGAGACAAAACCGTTTAAAGGCGGGATCCCTGAAATGCTCAGCGCAGCGATCAAACATGTCGAAAAAGTAAACGCCATCTTATTACCCAGCCCGCCAAGCTGATCTAGTTGGCCGGTACCTGCCTGTTTTTCAACCGCACCTGCGCACAGAAACAGACAGCATTTATAGATTGAATTATTTATCATGTGGAACACTCCGCCGATTATTCCAACAGGAGTTCCGGTTGCGATACCGAGGATCATGTAACCAACCTGGCTGACAGCGTGAAACGACAGAAGCTTTTTCAGGTCGTGCTGAACCATAGCGACCATCACAGCAATGATAATCGTTGCCGATCCGATGATTGACAATGTAATACTAAGCGCTGGCGTCGCAACAATGAATATCCGTCTGACGATCACTACAAGCAGATATATCCCCAATAACTTATCTATCGCGGCAGGCAAAAGAGCCATAACAGACGCCGAAGCATTTTCCCCTGCCGTCGGAACCCACGTATGAAACGGCATCGCGCCAGCTTTAGTGATCGCAGCCGTCATAAGAAGCAAAAAGGCAGCTATTGGGATCGCCGAATCAGCCGCGACCGGTGTCGCCGATATACTAAGTGTCCCTGAGATACCCCAAAACATAAACACACCCAGCAGAAGCGCAGCATCGGAAAGCCCTATCATCGCGAAAGTTTTTGTCGCGGCAAATTTCGTCTTTTCACCGCCTGTGCTGATGAGCAAATAAAGCGATACCGTCACTATCTCCCAGAAGATCACCAATCCGAACAAATTATCCGAAAGCAATATTCCCGCCGCCCCAGCCAAAGTAAGCAAGATCGAACCATAAAATAACGCAGTATGTTTTGCCCCTGCCATAGATCGCAAAGAATACAGACTTATCAACGATCCGAATCCCATTGCAGGCATCAGCAGCAGTGCCCCCAAAGGGCTTACGGTTAGCAGGATCGACAGGGTCGCTCCGTCATATTCCACCAGCGGGATAACGTAATCGGCAGGTCCGGCAACATAGATCGCAACGGACACCGCAAACAAAAGCACAGAAACGGCCACTGTCAGCGCACTTAAACAGCCTTTAAGTCTGCCGGGCAAAAACAACATCACAAAACCTGTTATCAACGGGACAAAAACCGTGATCGGCAATATATTTTTCCAGACATTATCCAATTTACTCTTCCTTTAGTGTGATGCCTTCTAAACCTGATTCTTCTTTGATACGCTGCGTCTTTTCACGGCTCAACTTAACCAGCATGTTATAATCACAAACAATTTTATTGTCCGAATCGATCACAGCGATCCGTTCGGTGCAGCTGTAGCACGGATCGACAGACGCTAACGTAAGCGTAACATCTGAAATGCTCTGCCCAATACAACTGGCCGCAAAGGAAGGCACATTAACATAGCTTGGCGCCCTTACCTTGTGTCTGACCGGCGTGTTGCCGCCGTCTCCGCGAACGTAGTGGAAAGTCTCTCCTCTCGGCGCCTCAACATGGCCGACAGCCTCACCAGCCGGGATGTCTTTTACTTCCACTGCAATGGGACCGCCCGGCAGCTTGTTCAACGCCTGCCTGATGATCTTGATTGCTTCAAACGTTTCAAGCAGCCTTACAACCGCCTTTGCGAATACATCGCCTTCCGGTTGGACAATTACCTTCCAGTCCAGATCGCTGTATGCAGCATAAGGATCATCGCGTCTGACATCGATATCGACACCGCTGCCCCGCGCCGTCGGACCGGTCACTGCGCATTTGATCGCGTCTTCTCTGGTCAAAATACCGACACCTTTCAACCTCGCATGAAGAACCGGATCGTCAAGTATAGCATTGGTAAGCATATCGGTCTTTCGCTCGACCGTTTCGAGTTCCTTCAGCATACGCGGAATTATTTCATCCTTAATATCCTCGCGGCAGCCTCCAACCTTGACATTGCCGTAGTTGTTTCTATTGCCGGTGATCTCCTCAAGCAGTTCGAGCACCGGTTCTCGATACTTCCATGCCCACATAAACACCGTATCATAACCGATAAAGTGACCGCCTAGCCCGACCCACAGCAGGTGACTGTGGATTCGTTCAAGCTCGTTTATGATCGTACGAATATACATCGCCCGGTCAGGCGGCGTAATGTCCGCCATTTCTTCAACCGCCTGTACATAAGCAAGCGGATGCGACGCCGAGCATATACCGCAAATACGGGAAACAAGAAACGGAACCTGATCGTACTGGAGAGTCTCACTGATCTTCTCGATCCCGCGATGGTTATACGATATACGAACGTCAATATCGGTCACGATCTCACCGTCGATCGTCAACTGAAAAAATTCTATCTCCTCCTGCAGCGGGTGAAAAGGGCCGACAGCTAAAACAGGTTTTCCAATCGTCTTTTTCATCTTAATGTCACATTCATAACTAATAATTCCTCTATTGCTTGACACTGTCCTTCCGCATCGGGTACACACCTTCGGGCCAGTCGTCTGCCAGTATCAATCGCTCCATCCTCGGATGACCGTTAAAGTTAATGCCAAGGATGTCATGTATCTCCCGTTCGATCCACTCAGCCGCTGACACCACAGGCGTCAGCGAATCGATCCTTGGATCATCGCGATCAAATATGCTTGCCTTGACGTTGATTATGCAGCCGGTCTGATCGTATGAGTAATGATAAATTATCTCAAAACGATCATCGCAATCTATCCCCGTCTCGATGCAGAACCTGGCTCCGATATCTTCAAATATAAACTTATTAACCGCCAGCGCATTGTCCGCATCGCAATTGAGGAATATTCGCTTGTCTGATTTCACATCGATTCCGGTAAGCTTGTCACTGATCTGATCCAACTTGCTTTTCAATGCTTCATAGCTCATGATCTGTTTACCTTCTTACAAAACAGCAAGTGCCTTAACAACGCCGGATATTATCGCCTCAGGCTTTGGCGGACAGCCCGGAACATACGCGATTATCGCATCGGGGTCGATCGCTTTAATGATCTTGTCAACGGGCCCGACGACATGGTAGCTGTTATGGAATATACCTCTATCGCACGCACACGCGCCGATAGCAAAAACAACACAGGGCTTTGGTGTTTGCCGGTAGACCTCTTCCAGACGGGGCCTGGCCTGGGCGGTCACCGCACCGGTCACCAACAAAGCATCCGCATGTCTCGGAGAACCGACCAGCTTGATCCCGAACCGCTCGACATCAAACTTTGGAGTCAGACAATTGACTATTTCAATGTCACAGTTGTTACACGCACCGGTGTTGACATGAAATACCCATGGTGACTTTTTTAATGCCCAAATGTTCCAACTCATAAATTCACCTTAAAGCCAATCAATGCCAAAATGAACTCCTGCCATAGCGATCATCACAGCTATCACCATGGCTACGCCGCAGTAAACCCAGAAGAACTTCATTGCCTGATCTATTCGCACCCGTGGATTTGTATTTTTTATCAGGATCAAAAGCACGACGATCAATACAAACTTTGCAGCACCGGCTATCAGACCCCAAAAACCGGTCCCGAACCCTCCGAGAAAAACCATCACCAGAAACAACGGAAGCGCAACCAGCATCATCGCCTGCATGATCTTCCACAGCGCAAGCAATGCCCCTGAATATTCCATCAGTACTCCGCTGCCAAGCTCTGTCTCGGCTTCTGCGATATCAAATGGTACAAATCCAAGTTTTGCCTGAATACATAACACGCTCACAAGAAAGGCGATCAACCCTGAAACGCTCGCGATCGGCGCCCTTTCAAAACCCGCGATCGCAGCCAGGTCAACACTGCCGCCCGTCTTGATTATCACTACGATCATTGACAAAACCAGGGCAAGCTCATAACTCATTACAAGTTTCATTTCGCGAGCCGCCCCGACAGCGGCGTGACTGCTGCCGCTTGAACTGCTGCCTAGTATCAAAGCAAGCGATGGAATAACCATAAGATACATAGCCGCGATAATGTCACCGACATAACCATGACCGCTGACACATATCCTCCCCAGCATTGTTGCCAGCAGCAGCACACCCGAAAAACCAAACAGAGGCGCAGCGACAAAAACAAACCTCTGTGCGTCTTTCGGTATCAGTATCTCCTTGCCCAGCAGTTTCAGGATGTCATACATCCCCTGAAATAACCGCCCTTCGGCGATAAATGCCGGGCCAACACGCCACTGGACAAGTGCGCTGACCTTTCGCACAATCCAGGACACAATTACACCGACAAAAAGTGTAAAGGCAAAACCGGGAAACACCAGTATCCA
>DAOWHR010000069.1 GCA_030641315.1 Anaerohalosphaeraceae bacterium
ATGATCTGGAAGCCGCTGTCGACGAGGCCTGGCTATGGATATCAAATCAAGAAGAAGAACTTTCAAGTTTATGCTTATTTCCGTGGATGAAATCAGCTCTAATTAACTGAAATTCGTATTATATGTTGACGGCGAGCTTGTTATTAGCTATGCAACTGAGGTATCAATTTCTTCTGACGATCTGTTCTCGCTTGGCCAGGAATATGACGCGGGTCTTACAGAGGGCGATTTCTATGAGGGTTTGATAGATGATGTGCGTATTTATGATGAAGCATTGAACTCTGACAAGATCGTTTCGATGATGCAATTGAAGCACGTTATTGTCACTCCAACAAAGCTGAATATTGATGAGGGAAAATCAGGTTCGTATGAGATATCATTACAGGAAGATCCCGGCGAAGAGGTCGAGATTTCTATCACACCAGCTGACAATAATCTTGCATTAACCAGTGGCCAAAACAGCGGCGCTTTCGCCCAGGAGATAGTTATCGCTTTTAACAGCGGTAACTGGCAAAACCCACAAACAGTATTTGTTCTTTCCGCTGATGATGATATTACCGGTGACCTTGTCGTTAAAATAGTACATACCGTTGCAAATCCAGCTTATGATCTCATTATTCCGGTTACAGTAAATATTTCAGATAATGAACCAACCTGTGGCGCATGGGGCTATTCATTATTGGATGTCAATAAAGATTGCTATGTCAACCTTAAAGATTTTGTGATGCTGGCTTCGAATTGGCTGGTTTGTACGGACCCTGAAAATGCAAATTGTATAAGCATGAACGATTTTACGATCATTGCTCTTCCGGACACTCAGGTATATTCAGAATCTTATCCGCACCATTTTATCGCTCAAACACAATGGATCAAAGATAACGTCGATGATCTGAATATCAAATACGTCCTTCACCTTGGAGACATCACCGATGATAACAATACGGCACAATGGAACAACGCTAAAGCGGCACTTAGCATTCTGGATGGAGTCGTCCCTTATGCTCTGGCTCCGGGCAATCATGATTATGGCTCTAACGGCTCGGCCAATAGCCGCGACACTTTCTTCTTAAATGCCAGCGATAATTTATTTCCGTATTTTGGAACAGGAACTCCGTATGCTTCGCAGTCAAATATTGGAGGCTTTTACACTGAGACTGACGGCACGGTACGAACAGACAATTCATGGCACACCTTTGAAGGTGCAGGAAAAGATTTCCTCGTCATAGCTCTCGAATTCGGGCCGCGGGACCCTGTTGTGGACTGGGCAAAAACAATAGTAGAAGCTCATCCAAATCATTATGCGATTCTGATCACACATGCATATATGTATTCAGATGAAACACGTTACGATTGGGCGGCCAAAAGTACCTCACAGAGTTGGAACCCGCATGCTTATAGCGTAGCAGCCCTGCCGGGAGGTGTTAATGATGGTCAGGAACTATGGCAGAAAATGGTTAAACGATACCACAATTTCATAATGACAATAAATGGACATGTCCTAAACGATGGTGCCGCCCGTTTAACCAGCATAGGAGATAATGGCAATGATGTGCATCAGATACTCGCCAACTATCAACATGGACCAGAAGGTGGTCAGGAATATTTACGAATTTTTAAGTTTAAAATAGACAAGAATATCATCGAAGTAAAAACGTATTCTCCTGTTTTGGATAACTACAAAACTGATTCTCAAAACGAATTCACGCTGCAATTGCCCTGGTGAAAATGAATTGAGATACCCCGACAGGACATCCGGCATGGAACTCTATTTCACTCGGCAAGTCCTTATTACTCGACGATGATGGCCTCTACCGGGCAGTCCAGGGCTGTGTGTTCCATCGTATCTTCCCATTCCGGGGGGACGGTTTCGTCGATTGGCTCGGCAATGTTGCAGTGCAGCCTGAATATATCAGGGCAAAATTCCACACAAAGCCCGCATGCGGTACAGGTTTTCTCGACTCTTACTTTCATGATCTCTCCTGTTAACTATGAAAAGCAGAGCATTTACTGCTGTTTTGAGCTGGGTGGACGTGATGCTTTCTCCAGCCAGAATTATACCATTTTTTTGGCGAATAGCCTTAATTAAAAATGTTTTTCTGGCTTTTTTTTTATCGTTTGCTATATTGGTGCCTCCTTGCTGGTAATAACTGCCAGCAGGCATTTTGTGGTCGGGTCCCTTGCAAGCGGGACGCGTGAATCTGGTCAGACGGGGAACCGAGCAGCCATAAGCGGCAGTTCCGCTGTGTGAGGCAAACCCGGCCACCTTTTTTAGCTCAGTTTATTTTCCAGGAGATTGCGTTATGCCTAACAATTGTCGTAAAAACCATCTTTTTAAAGGAAAATCAAGGCTCGCCACACTTATCGGATTACTTCTAATTGTTGTTCTCACCTCATCTTGCGCGAATAACTGCACAAAAAGAACTGCCGTATTCGCTCCTTCCGTTGGTGTTTGTACTTCTACAGGTAATGCCGAGTTGGTCAAAACCGTGAACGTCGATTACATTGAAGCAGGTGTTCAAAGGTTTCTGATCCCGTTTGAGTCCGATGAGAAATTCGCTGAAAAATTAGCGGCTCTCCAGCAGTCGGGCGTGACCGTCCGCGCATGCAACGGTTTTATCCCCGGCTCGATCAAATCCACCGGGCCTAAAGCTGACCATGATAAGCTCCTCAAGTATGCCGAAACAGCCTTCCAACGTGCCCAAAAAACCGGCATAAAGATCATAGTCTTCGGCAGTTCAGGTTCCAGGAACATCCCCAAAGGCTTCGATCGTGATCAGGCAAAGGCGCAGTTCGTCAGCCTGCTGAAACGCATGGGTCCCATCGCCGCAAAATACGATGTTACTATCGCTATCGAACCTTTGAACCGTAAAGAAACCAATTTCATTATTTCCGTAACCGAAGGTCACGAGATCGTAAAACTAGTCGATCACAAAAACATAAGACTATTAGCCGATTTCTACCACATGCTCAGGGAAAATGAAGGCCCCGAGTCGATAGTTGAAGCCGGCAAATATCTCGTACATGCCCACATAGCCGAAAACGAAGGCAGGCACTACCCCGGCAAAAACGGCGAAGATTTCACACCTTACCTCGTCGCCCTGAAACAGATTGGATACTCCGGCTCAATTTCGATGGAGTGCAGGTGGGGTAATTTCTCGGAAGAATTAGCACCCGCTGCCGCCTATCTGCGAAAACAGATCGCAGCCGTAAATGTCAACGATTAAATATAGACAACATAACACTTAATAAGTTGAATAGGATGATGATATGAATAAGTTAAGTCGAAGAAATTTCATGAAGGGTTCGCTTGCAACTGCGGCCGGTATCGGTGTCGCTTCTAACATGACCTCATCAGCATGGGGTGCGATCCGTGGCGCCAATGACGACATCCGTGTCGCTATCATAGGCATCAACGGCAAAGGCGGTGCCCACATCAACGACTTTAACAAGATCGACGGCGTTCGTATTGTTGCCCTTTGCGATCCTGACTCAAAGATCCTCGCCGACAAAGCAAAAAAACTTGCCGAACACAAAATCAAGCCCTCAAAAGCGAAAACATATACCGATGTAAGAAGGCTTCTCGATGACAAAGATATCGACGCGGTCGTCATCGCTACTCCAAACCACTGGCACTCATTGATAACCATCTGGGCCTGTCAGGCTGGCAAAGACGTCTACGTCGAAAAGCCCATCTCGCACAACATCTTCGAAGGCCAGCAAGCCGTCGCAGCAGCAGAGAAGTACAACCGAATCGTCCAGACAGGAACACAAAACCGTTCCGATGATGGTCTTATCCCACTTATGAAGTACATACACGATGGCAACATTGGAGCGATCCGGTATGTCCACTCTCTCTGCTACAGAAGACGCGACACCATCGGTAAAGTCGCAGGCCCTCAGCCGATACCTTCGCATATTGACTACAACCTCTGGACCGGACCAGCGACAATGGGGCCGCTGATGAGAAAACGCCTCCACTACGACTGGCACTGGGTCTATGAAACAGGCAACGGCGACATTGGCAACCAGGGCGTCCACGAGATCGACCTTGCAGCATGGGCTATCCAGGCAACCGAACTGGCTCCAAGAGTTGTAAGCTTTGGCGGCAGATACGGCTACGACGACGACGGCAATACTGCGAACACCCAGATATCTATCCTCGATTATAAACCGGCCCCGATCATCTCAGAAGTACGGGCGCTGCCGATGAACAAAAATGTCAAAAATACCATGGATAACACACTTGGCGTTAAAGTCGGAGTCATTATCAAATGCGAGGATGGCTACTTCGCAGGTGGTCGCGGCGGCGGCAGGGTATACGACAACTCAGGCAATACTGTCAAAAAGTTCCCGGGTGACGGCGGCGGAACTCACCAGAAAAACTTTATCGATGCCGTTCGTTCGAGAAAATCTGAGAATCTTAAAGCCAACATCCAAAAGGGACACATCTCCGCTGCCCTTTGCCACATGTTGAATATCTCATACCAGCTTGGCACAAAGATGACCGTAGAGCAGGCAACAGAGACGATTAAGGATCACAAACCAGCAGTCGCAGCATGGAAAAGCGTACAGAACAATCTCTTCATGAACTGGGTAGACCTCGCAAAAGAGGGCGTTCAGGTTGGTCCATGGCTCGAAATGGACACAAAGACCGAAAAGTTCAAAGAGACCAGCCAGTTCGATGCGGCAACATTTGCCAATCTGCTCGCAAAAGGAACGTACAGGGCACCGTTCGTGGTTCCTGAAAAAGTTTAAATTCATCCAGGTTTGGCATAGATAATGGGTTATACAGTACTAGCAAGGCGTTATAGATCACAAACATTCGACGACGTAGTTGGTCAGGATGCCGTTGCGCAAACATTGAAAAACGCCATCAAAAGCGCACGTGTCGCTCATGCCTATCTGTTCTCGGGCACAAGAGGCGTTGGCAAAACGACAATGGCAAGAATACTAGCTAAGTCGCTCAACTGCCTGGAAGCTGAAGGACCGACCTCAGAACCATGCTGCAAGTGCGACAGCTGCATTGCTATAAATCTTGGCGAGGATATCGATGTCATCGAGATCGACGGTGCCTCCAATACCGGTGTTGACAACATCAGGCAGCTAAGACAGAATGCTATCTATCGGCCCGCGCGAGCCAGATACAAAATATATATCATCGACGAAGTTCACATGTTAAGTACTGGTGCGTTCAACGCTCTGCTGAAAATTCTCGAAGAACCGCCGGAACATGTCAAGTTCATCTTCGCGACAACCGAACCGAACAAGGTACTGCCGACCATCCAGTCGCGATGTCAGCGTTTCGATTTCAGCAGTATCACACCAGCGGCTATCGCCGGCCAGTTGAAAGCTGTTCTGAAATCCGAAAAGATCAAATTTGAAGACGACCTTGTTCTTCATGTAGCTCGTCTTGCCAACGGTTCGATGCGTGATGCTCTCAGTTTGCTCGACCAGCTTATCAGTGTCGGCGTTGAACCTCTTACTATAGAACTGCTGGAAGAATTCCTCGGCGAGCCGAATCGCGTAAAGATATGCGGTCTCATCGGTGACATCGGCGATGCCAACGCTCCAAGTGTACTGACAATCATAGACGACCTTCTGAAGACCGGGCAAAGCTGCGTACAATTATCCGATTCGGTTATCGACCACATGCGTGATCTGATGGTGATAATTACCGCTGGCGTCGACAGCGAACTGCTTGTTCTTACCGCCGATGAACGCAAACTGATGACAACTCTGGCCGCCAAGTTTGACATCCCGGCACTGATCTACAGCATCACCGCGCTGGAAAAGCTTCGCTGGACCATAAAAAACAGCGACAACCCACGCGCTTTGCTCGAAGCATCTATGCTACGGCTTACTTTAAGCGAGCACTTCATCGGTGTTGACCGTCTTCTTGCTCATGCAAAGAACGCACCTGCTCCAGCATCTACCTCAAAAAAAAAACCTTTAACCGTTACTGATCCGCAGCCTTCAAATTCCGCCCCTCCAGTGTTCAGACAAACGGCCAAACCCGTTCCGACTGTCGCCCCGCCTACCCAACTCGATCTCGACACCATCAAAGCCAACTGGCAAAATATCCTCGACTCTGCCACTGGAACAAACGTTCCAATCGCCGTTGCACTATCTAAAACCACCCTGGCCGCCTTTAACAATAACACTTTGACGATTGGCTTTACCAAGTCAGACAATTTCAACCAAAGTCGTTGTGAGAAAAAGCCGCAAATGGTTAAAGCCTTCCTCGTTGCTGCCATGGGTGCCGATATAAACCTGCGGTTTGAAACAATAAGTGATACCAGCGGAGATTCTCTCTTCACCCCTCCAGGTGCCAAAGCAAGTAAAAAACAGAACGAAGAAGTGATGAACGAACCATCAGTAAAAAAAGTAATGTCGCAACTGAATGCTTCGTTAGTAAAGATTGAACACAACACAGATTTTACGCAGGATCCTGATGAGGAACTATTACAGCCCGAAGACACAGAGAATTAAACAATGAACCCCGCATATACAGACAGCCTTAACGAATTGATCGACCGGTTTGCGACACTTCCCGGCATAGGCCACAAGACCGCAGAACGGCTCGCTTTTCATATATTAAAGACCGATCCGGAAAGTGCCATGGCCCTGGCAAACGCGATCCAGAGCGTAAAAACAAACACTCGTCAGTGCAAACTGTGCTTTAGCATTTGCGAAGGTGATCTGTGCACTGTATGCTCCGATCCGAAACGCGACCATGCGACTATCTGCGTCGTTGAACAGGCAAATGACCTGATCAGCCTCGAAAAAACCGGCATGTGCAAGTGGGTGTACCATGTACTCGGTGGCCACATTGCCCCGCTTGATGGCATCGAACCGTCCGATCTGACCATCGATGACCTTGTCCGGCGCGTCCGCGCTGGCGGGATCGGCGAAGTCATCATGGCAACAAACCCGAACATGGAAGGAGACGGCACGGCACTGTATATTTGCTCGCTTTTGAGACCTCTCGGTGTGAAAATAACCCGTCTTGCAAGGGGACTTCCCTCAGGTTCGAGCATAGAGTTCGCTACCGGAAACATCCTGGCCGATGCGATACTTGGAAGATCGAAGATAGAATAATTGTTGAAAAACAGACGTTTATCTGGTAATAGTGTCCGTTATGAGAGATGGCATAATAGATTTTCATACTCATGCGTTCCCTGATGCGATAGCCGACCGGGCCATGGCGGCACTTTTGGCTGACACTCAGGACGTTACCGCATATCTCGATGGCAGGGTGTCTTCACTGCTGGCATCGATGGATTCCTGCGGTATCGAAAAAAGCGTCATCTGCAACATCGCCACAAAGCCTTCCCAGTTCGAACCAATAATAAAATGGTCACAGCAGATACGATCCGACCGTATTATCCCGTTTCCGTCCATCCACCCGGACGACCCGGATTATGCTGATCGATTAAAGCAGATTCGCACGGAAGGTTTTAAGGGCATTAAAATGCATCCGTTCTATCAGGACTTTAATCTCGATGAGGACCGTATGCTGCCCATCTATCAGGCAATATCGGACAATGGTCTGATTCTAGTGATGCACACGGGTTATGACATCGCCTTTCCAAGAATAGAGCGGGCTGAACCTGCCAGGGTCGTCAATGTTATCGGACAGTTTCCGGAACTAAAGCTCATCACAACCCACTCAGGCGGCTGGCAGATGTGGGACCAGGTGCGACAATTGCTCCTTGGAAAGCCTGTATATATGGATATTTCATACTCGCTTGACGATCTGGGACCTGAAAATGCGAAATTCATCCTCGAAAACCATCCCCCCGAATACCTTCTTTTCGCTACGGACTCGCCCTGGAAGGACCAGGCAACAGAGATAAAATCGGTAATTTCACTCGGACTTAGCAAAAAACTGCAAAATCTTCTTTTTAAAGAAAACGCCATAAGACTCCTTAAAACTGGCATTTAGACTCCTGGATTGAAGCTGAAATACAGCGGAAGCCTATAAAATAGCGAAAAATTAAATAAAAAACGGCACTTTGGTCGAAAAAGGTCTGAGAAGCACACCCAAAAGGTGTGCCTGCTGTGCGTTTTAGTGCTCTGACAGTACTGTTAATGTTGATTTGAAAGGATTGCCATGCTTGGGATAGAAAGTAAAGGGGTTTTACTGGCTTACATGCTTTGCATAGCCAGCGCATTGCTCTGTGTGGTATATGGCGCAATAAATTGGAACAAGGGTCAGGAAACGACGGAGCCTGACGATGTCGCATGGGCCAAAGACGAGAAAAAAGTTGAGGATAAACTTTGATCTGCCAACCGAATTAGCGGGCTTTTAACCAAGGAAGGTTTAATTGGGAGGACATCTCCATGTTAGCAGAAGTACAGACTTTAGATATTGTTGTTGTATTAATTTATTTGTTTTTTGTCATCTATCTTGGATGGCTTGGTTTCAAGCAGACTAAAACTGCCTCCGATTACCTGATTGCAGGTCGAGGGGTACATCCATTTGTGATGGCATTGAGCTATGGAGCTACGTTCATCTCAACAAGTGCGATCGTAGGATTTGGCGGTGTAGCCGGAATGTTTGGTATGAGTCTCCTATGGCTGACATTTCTGAACATATTTATTGGTATTTTTATATCGTTCGTATTTCTAGGCGGACGTACACGCAAAATGGGGCATCATCTTGGCGCTCATACGTTTCCTGAATTGCTGGGCAGACGATTCAAAAGTAAGTTTATCCAGGTCTTCGCAGGATTAGTTATATTTCTCTTCATACCTCTCTATGCCGCCGCTGTTTTAATTGGCGGATGTGAGTTTATCGCAACAAAATTTGCAATCGATTACAAGGTAGCGCTTTTGGTATTTAGTGTGATAATAGCTGCCTACGTAGTAATTGGCGGCCTCAAGGGTGTTATGTATAGTGATGCCCTTCAGGGATCAATTATGTTTATCGGCATGATAGTCCTGCTTGTCTGGACTTATTCCACTCTCGGCGGCGTTACCGCGGCACATACCGAACTTGCGGAAATGAACAATTTGCCCTCATTATTCGGTAAAATGGGATTTAATGGCTGGATGGCGATGCCCGAAGCAGGGTTCGGTGAAAGCAAATACGATTTGTGGTGGATAATTATCAGTACAATAACACTTGGTGTTGGTATAGGAGTGTTAGCTCAGCCGCAGCTTGCAGTGCGTTTTATGACCGTCAAGAGCAAAAGAGAACTTAATCGCGCTGTTCTAATTGGCGGCGTGTTTATCCTGGTCATGACAGGCGTTGCCTTTGTAGTTGGTTCGCTAAGTAACCTTTATTTCTACAAGCATGAAAAGGTTGTCGGAACAATCGTCAGCACAACTGAAAAGGTTGGAGTGATAGCTAAAAAGGAACGTGACCTTGTAAAGAAGATTCCTTGTAGATTAATTCATATTGATACGACGGGCAATGGAGAAGCTGATATTAATATAGTCGCAGCAGGCCATGATGTTGTAACGCCTGATGGAGCAACTATTCCATTTTCCAAGTTAATGCCCGCCGCAGAAATTAACGAATTAGGTGATGGTAGAGTGGAAGTATATCCGAGAGCTAATGCATATCTAAGGGCACTTATAAAGACTTCTGGTGGTGAGTGGATGTTTAATACTGCTAGTATCATTCCGACATTTGTCACCCAGTCAATGCCAGGCTGGTTTGGGCTTATATTCCTGCTAACATTGCTGTCTGCTGCGATGAGTACACTTTCCAGCCAGTTCCACGCAGTTGGAACAAGTATTGGCAGAGATGTTTATGAACAGGTGACAGGCAGGCATGGTAAGAGTGTTACAATAACACGTGTGGGCATTATAATAGGAATTATATTTGCCGTTATAGTAAGCACCTATGCACGAGGTGGATTCTTTATCGCAAGGGCAACTGCCATATTCTTTGGACTGTGTGCATCAGCGTTCCTGCCAGCATATGTCGGCGCTTTGTTCTTTAAGAAGATGACCAAAAAAGCGGCTATATGGTCAATGATTGTGGGATTTGTAGTTACTGCGATCTGGCTTGTATTCTTTAAAGACAAAGAAGCAAGAGCACTGGGGATTTGCCATGCAATTTTTGAAAAACACTCTTTATTGCTTGATAAGCCGAACTGGTCAGTGGTAGATCCCATTATTATTGCGCTGCCTATCTCGATCATTGTTGCTATTGTGGTAAGCATGATGACAAAACCGCCTGCCAAAGATCACGTAGAAAAATGTTTCAAAGATATATAATTGACTCTTTACAAATTAGTTAAATTGAAGATAATACTAAGCATATTGCTGTAAAATGTGGTAACTGGTATGTTACTGATAAAAAATTCATGTTGTTCCAAATTAAGGAGAAATAGATGAAGATCAAATTAGGACTTTTTATGGTGGCAATCGTTGCCATTGCGTGTGTCGGCACCACTGTCGGCGCTGAAGGTAAAGAACAGTACACAGGTGTTGAACCGACCGCGGATCACTACCACATGTTTGGTGATTCACCGATTCTGGATAAATTCCACAATCCGACAGAAGGTGTCACCCTGACACTTGATCAGCGTTTGAGATTTATTGCTGGTGGTGAAAACATCATCTCGATGGACAAATCCAAACCGGGTAACAGCAACTACTGGCAGTACATGAGAAACCGCACAAGACTAGGCGCAAAGATCAGTGTCTCTGAAGATATTGACATCAACGCGCGTCTGATGTGGGAATGGCGGACTTATGATAAGCCCAGCGATTCAGATGTTGACTTTGCCGATGTTAGCTTTGATCGTTTGAATATTACTATGCGTAATGTTTTTGATGAGCCGTTGACAGTTGTTGTCGGTCGTCAGGACATCATTCTTGGTCAGGGCTGGCTTGTGCTTGACGGTACACCGTCTGACGGTTCCACCACGATCTTCTTCGACGCTATTCGTGCTACTTATGCACTTAGCGATGAGAAGTCAGTTGATCTGATCTACATCCATAACTATGATGACACGAACCAGTGGCTCCAGCCGCTTGGACATGAATCTGAAAAGTTCTACACAAATGGTCGCGACGAGAGGGGTGTAATACTTTATGTAACTGACAAGTCGATGGAAGATTCTCAGCTTGAGTACTACTACATCTACAAAGAAGACAAGCGGTCAGATATGAACAAATACAGAGTGATGAATGGTCTCACTACAAAAGTAGAGCCGGATGCTGAGATACACACCTTCGGTGGTGCTTTCCAGCACACACTTGATGAAAACTGGTCCTACCGAGTAGAAGGTGCAAAGCAGTTTGGCGAAAAGGGCGGCGCGGAGCTTAAGGGTTGGGGCACAAACAACCGCATTAAGTATGCTGTCAATGATGATAAGAACACCACTTTCCATGTCGACTACGAATATCTCTCAGGCGACAACAAAATGGGTGACAGCAGTGATCAGGGCTTCGATCCGCTTTGGGGTGAATGGCCTCAGTGGGGCCGTGGCGGCGACCTGTCCGCTTACCTCTGGGGAGGCGAGACCACAGTCGGTGAAGTTACAAATCTTCACCGTTTGGGCTTCGGCCATACCTTTAAGCCTGCTGAAAAGTGGTCAATGGATACAATATACAACCTGATGTGGGCTGACGAGAACAACAAGGCTACCGCTGTACCAGCTGGTAACGCTGTTCCTACATTCAATTCTCACGGCAGCTTCCGCGGTCAGATGATCACAGAATACATCAGGTATAAATGCTGTGAACAGCTTAGCGCTCATCTCCAGGTTGATTACTTCATCCCAGGCAGCTACTACGCAGCTAACAGCAGAGACAACGCAGTATTCGCAAGGCTCAACTTAGAGTACGTTTTCTAAGAATGACGCTTAGCTGAAATTTTAAAAGGGTTCGGTATCAAAATACCGAACCCTTTTTTGTTGCTTATAAAGCTGTTAGCGTCTAAAATCCCCACAGCTTAATACGGTTACAGACATTTTAATGGATAATGATAAATGGATATTTTACCAGCGATAGACCTCATCGACGGCCAATGTGTCAGACTTGTTCAGGGACAGTATGACAAGCAGATAACTTACAAAGATGATCCGGCAGCTCAGGCCCGTGATTTCGCCGAAGCAGGCTCAACATGGCTCCACATTGTCGATCTCGATGGCGCTAAGGCAGGTCGTCCTGTAAACACCAACAGCATAAAAGCAATAATCGATGCCGATGTCCCGCTCAAAATCGAAGTTGGCGGCGGCATCCGCGACGAAGCTGCAATCACAGAACTGCTCGAAATTGGCGTCGAAAGAGTAATAATTGGAACCAGAGCAATCAACGACTTCCCATGGTTTTCTCAGATGGCCGAAAAGTATCCTAAAAGACTCGTCCTGGGCCTGGATGCAAGAGGATCGAAACTCGCCGTAGAAGGCTGGCTCACAGACGGCGAATTAAATATTGTTGATTTTGCCAAAAATGCAGACAACCTCCCAATGGCCGCCATTATCTATACTGATATCAGCAAAGACGGCATGCTGGCTGGTCCGAATCTCGAACGAACAAAACAGCTTGTCGAAGCTGTAAGCACCCCCGTCGTTGCAGCTGGCGGAGTAACTTCAATTGATGATGTCAAAAATTTAATTAATACAGGAGTCGCTGGCGCCGTCATAGGTAGAACACTATATGAAGGCAACCTCGACCTCAAAGACGCCATTCAGGCCGCCCAATAGCATTTTCAATTATAGTGCAAGTTTCAACACAAGCCCGGGTGCCGATATATCCCCTTCGGTTCCCGCCATCGTTCCGATTTTATCGATCAGCTTGCCTGGGATTGTAATGTTTTGGCCATCGACAGTCACCTGGTCAATTATATTGACCGCTTTATCAGCAAGCAGGTCTTGTGCCCAAACTGACTTAATGCTGGATAAACTAACATCAGACTCAATCACAAGCGATTCATAATGCCCAAACACACCGATCAGCCTTGTCAGATCACTAACCTTGACCGTCACCTTCGCTCGCGGATGAAACCACTGGTCCCCGGACTTGACTCGCCCCTCGGTCGCAACGCACACTGCACCGTTTGGAAACTTACTCGCCATCACAAATGGCTTATCCCCGTCGATCTCAACCTTCGGCAGCTCCATATTGCGAGCCATAACTGCCGGAGCGCTCTGGCTCACCATTTTACCGTAAGTGACGCTCATCCAGGTATCGCCTTTGACATAAGGACACCTGTCGATAAGTTCTTCCTCTGAAGCAAGATATGTGCCCTGGCCTGCGGCAAATGCCGGTGCTATACGCTGCCACATCGCGAAACGTTCGGCTTCGTCCATACGCCGCTGGATCATACGCTTACCGCGTATCTGGAAGTGTATATCTTTGCCTTCGTACGTTCGCTCGCCGAAGTTAGGGTGACGTTTGACAGCAGCCAGACACCCCATTGCTGCGGCAACATTGACATCGTCCTGCAAATTCAATATCCCCCTGTATTTAGGATGCCCCTGTGTTCGCTTAAGAATATCATGCACCCTTCTAAGGGTCGTTGAAGTTACCAGCAGCGGGGTAGCATCGTATGTGCGGAACGTATCCGTATGCTCCAGCACATTAAAAAGCTGTCCGCTTTTCTGATAGATCGATGGGTACGCCTCGGCGGCCTTGTCCCACCCCGGATTCAGAGGCCCCGTTGGCGTAACATACTCCAGCACAAGTTCCGGATAGAACTTCTCTTTCGCCTGGAAGCAATAAAAGTCTTTGATATCCCCGCCATCTATTTTCCAGTACTCAATCCCCGCGTATTTCGACCACTTAACAAAACGCTCCGCGTTCTCCTTATCGATGCTGCCGCGCACCCATATCCCAAGCCCCCGCCATCCGAGCTTTTTAATGTCTTCGTTAAATTTTTTGAGTGCCTCTTTCGGTTCCATTCCTGAATATCTCGGAAAGTCACTCTCTTCGATCTGCAGTGAAAAAAACGGCAGCCCCTGTTGGCGTTTATCTTTGTCCTTAACCTGCCAACCGTGATCGATCAGGAAAAAGTAATCGCAGCGTGAATTTGGCAAAAGTTCTACCGCCCAGCCTTCTTTCTTGCTGAACACCGTTTCTTCGTTCAGTTCTTCCCTGGCGTTAGAATTGCTTAGCAGTTTCAGATCGGTTATTTCCTCACCGCGTCCGATCCAGTAGTTCTGAGCATACCATGTGCACCAGTAGTTCGCACAGTTTCCCGGCTCATCGGGAACCAGGTCAGGTGCCTTGCCTAAAACGCATGACACTACCAATATAACAAACACAGCCGCGATGGAGCCATAACGAAAGTTTGAAAATACTCTTAGCATATCAGTCCTTAAAACTAAGTGTGTTAATATCAACAGGCGTTACACTAGCAAATTACAGCGAATTTGTCACTCATTGCTGAAAAAACTTCTACGTTAGTTCCAGGTATTTGAGACGGTGAATGTTCAAGCTGGCAACCCCCCAGGTCAATGCGTGACTTCGGTCATACTTTTATACTTCTAAGCTTTATAAGTTCTTCTGCCGTGGCCGTGGAATCTGAACAAAACAAAAACGCCAAAGCCAAGCAGCACCATGGTCGCCGGTTCCGGGACAATCCTGAATGAATCCAATGCCAATACACCTGAGGGCGTTCCGTCAGCCGCAAAGATAACAAAGCCCCACTGTTGCGGACGATAGAACAAGTCGCTCGGGCCGGTAGCCGCATCGTTATCTGCGATAGTTCCCCAACTATTGTCGTCACCGACAGATATCAGAGTCTTTATGTCCCAGCTATGATCGTTGATAGTAACAGGCGAAAGATTATAGAAGAATGAATATTTGTCGTCCTCGGGGCCGGGGTTGCCAACGCTTAGCCATTGCCCGATAAAGAAGTGAAGTGAGCCGCCGCGCAGATCCACCTTAGCTTGTGACAGCATACTGGCGTCTTTTGCGTAGATGCTTATTGCAGCGCCAGCGAAACTGAGATCGATGTCCTGATTTTGTCCAAGCCCTGAATAAAGATAACCGGGCCAATAAGCTTTGTCGTTATGTGCGGAGTTAAGAAAATTCAACGGGGTCTTAACGTAACCTGTATTTCCGACTCCGCCGCTGGACACCCATGCCATATCAACGTCATGCGGCTCGGGCGCATCCGTATCGTAGTAACTCCAGTTGTTATTGGTTTTGGAAGGATCGTCCCACAATTCTTCGCTGTAATCAGCCAGACAATATCCCCCGATAACGCAAGCTAATACTATTGAAAACGCAGTCCTTTTCATTTTTCTTCTCCTTTCAATCAGTATCAGGATATGTACTTTCTTTTCTGATTTCAAGCAAATTCCAGTTTTTTTTTGCAGAGACCAGGAACTGGCAGGCTTAAAATATCGAATTTGCAGGCAATTGGCAGGGTTTTACGAGCTTTTCGGCTTCGGCTCAAAATTGTTTTGACGCTTGCCCCGCCTGCGATTATACTCCGACAACCTGTTTCTATTGATTATTACTCGTTCCAAAATAGGCAAATACTCCATACAGGACGTTCAGTAGCGAATTTTGGAACCTGACCCGGGAGATTCTATATGAAAACTGAAAAAATCGTTGCTGAAGGTATAACCTTTGACGATGTGTTGTTGATACCGGCAAGGAGCGATCTCGTTCCAAGCGAGGCTGACACCGCAACACAACTGACCAACAACATCAGGATAAATATACCGCTCATTTCCGCCGCGATGGACACCGTCACAGAATCCGCGCTCGCAATCGCAATCGCACAGGAAGGCGGCATAGGAATTATCCACAAAAACCTCGACGTAGAATCGCAGAAAAGGGAAGTCGCCAAGGTTAAGCGAAGCGAGAATGGAGTCATCCAGGACCCCGTCACTCTAAGCCCCAACGACCATGTTTCCGTCGCACGCGGTGTAATGGCCCAGCAAAACGTCTCTGGTATCCCAATTGTTGATGGCAATAAACTCGTCGGCATCATCACACGTCGCGACCTAAAGTTCCTTGAGGACGATTCGGTCAGGATCGACGATGTAATGACAAAAAATAATCTCGTCACAGGTCCTGCAGGAACAACTCTTGTCCAGGCTCAGGGTATCCTTCGCCAGCACAAAGTGGAAAAGCTCCTCCTGGTAGACAACGCTTACCAGCTTGCCGGCCTCATCACAATGCGTGACATAGACCGCTTCCAGCAGTACCCCCTAAGCGTCCGTGACTTACGCGGCAGACTCCGCGTAGGTGCTGCCGTAGGAGTTCACAACTACGAACGCATTGAGGCTCTCATAGAAGCCGAAGTCGACGTCATCGTAGTAGACACAGCTCACGGCCACTCACAAAATGTTATCGACACCGTAAAAAAGATAAAAGAATCACATGACATTGATGTCATCGCAGGCAACATCGCAACCGCTGCCGCCGCAAAGGAACTCATCGCCGCAGGAGCAAACGCCGTAAAAGTAGGCATCGGCCCAGGCGCTATCTGCACCACAAGAGTCATCTCAGGCGTTGGCGTACCACAGGTCTCCGCGATTATGGATGTTGTCGAAGTCGCCGAAGAAGCTGGCATACCAGTCATAGCGGACGGCGGAATCAGAACTTCAGGAGACATCACAAAAGCTATTGCCGCAGGAGCGTCAAGCGTAATGCTCGGATCACTCTTCGCAGGCCTCGACGAAAGCCCGGGCCAACTCGTAATATACAAAGGAAGACAGTTCAAGGAATACCGGGGAATGGGTTCAATCGGTGCAATGGTCCAGGGATCAGCGGACCGCTACGGCCAGAAAAGTTCATCAGCACACGATAAACTCGTACCGGAAGGAGTTGAAGGAAGGGTACCATACAAAGGCTCATTGAGCGGATTTGTATACCAGCTTGTCGGCGGGGTAAGAGCTGGCATGGGATACTGCGGAACAAGAACGATTCCAGAATTGCACAAAAACGCCAAATTCGTTCGCGTAAGTGCAGCAACCATCAGCGAATCCCACCCGCACGATATCATGATAACAAAAGAGTCACCAAATTACTCAGCTTCAGAGTTTGAAGTTTAGCAGTTGACAAATTAATATAAAAGGTTTCAGATAATGTCTCGTGAAACGATCGCGATAATCGATTTCGGCAGCCAGTACGGCCAATTAATAGCAAGACGTGTACGTGAAAATAAAGTTTACTCGCTGATCTATCAGCCAAACGTACCCGCCGAAAAACTCGCTCAGCTGGGCGTCAAAGGTATCATCCTCTCAGGCGGCCCGGCAAGCGTCTACGCTGAAAACGCACCCAAATGCGACCCTAAAATATTCGATCTCGGTGTTCCGGTTCTCGGTATCTGCTACGGAATGCAGATCGGATGCAAAACGCTTGGCGGAGACATCAAATCCG
>DAOWHR010000056.1 GCA_030641315.1 Anaerohalosphaeraceae bacterium
GACAACGGACCTTGAGCGGACGGTTCCATCGCCGGTGACCATGACCTGAATATCGGAAGCGGAAACTTTCTCAGCCTTTACCAAAGGAGCGACAACCTTGACCTGCCTCTGGGCTGGCGCTTTTTTCGATTTGATCAGCTTTACGGCGACAAGAGTCCCTGATGCCAAAACCACAACTACGAGAAATATCTGGATCAATGTTTTTATTACTGAGTTCATTTAGTTTACTCCTGTAAATTTTCCGCTGACACGGTGGGCGTACCGTTTGATTCATTGGTTTGATCTTCATTTGTATCGGTAGGCAGCTGCCAGTCTCCTCCAAGGGCGAGGAAGAGTTTTATCCTGTTAAGCCACAGTTCACTTTTGACGGAGACGAGTTCGTTTTGCGAAATTATGCTTCTTCTTTCGGTTTCGAGTACGAGCAACAGCGATCCTACACCTTCGGAATATCGCTGCCTTGAAAGAGTTTCAGCTTTTTTTGCCTGATCGAAACGGTACTGAAGTTCGGTGAGTCTTTGGTGTAAGAACTTCTCAGAGATAAGAGCATCTTCGACTTCTCTCAGTGCATTTAGGACTGTTGAGGCGTAATTGGCTGCGGCCTGTTCGGTTCGTGCTTTTGCGGCTTCGATGCCTGCTTTAAGTCTGCCTCCCTGGAAGATGGGAGCGGCAAGAGCAACGGCGGCGGAGTAGACCTGATTTTCAGTCGCAGTAAGCAGTCGGAAGCTTTCGGACCGGTATCCGCCTGACGCGGTCAGCGTGAAGTCCGGCAGCATTTGAGCGATGCTGATGCCTATCCGTTCGGTGGCGGCGGCTAGCCGGAACTCGGCTTGCATGAGATCGGGCCTGCGGTCGAGAAGGTCTACGGGCAGGCCGGACGGGATCGGCGAAAGGTCGGGCAGGTCGGGCAATGTTTCAGCCAATTCGTCTGATGAGCCTGGAGAACGGCCAAGCAGGACATCGAGACTGTTTTGGGTCAGAGCCAGCGATTGCCGGAGTTGTGGGATCGACGATTTCGCGGCGGCGAGGTTTTCGCGGGCAAGATATATCTCAACCGAATTAACAAGTCCTTCGTTGTATCTTCTGTCAACAGTATCGAGAGTCTGCTGACGGCTTATTATTGTTGCTTCGGCGATGCTTGTAAGTCTTTGCAAAGTGGCGATCTGTGTGCGAAGTGAAACGACCTGTGCAACTATGGCGTGGGTTAGTGCCTGACGCGCGGATTCGGTCGCGTAGAGTTCCTGCAGTGCAGCCTGTTCGGCTCGTTTGAGTTTGCCGAAGAGGTCCACCATGTAGGACACTGACAGATCGTGCGAGTAATTCGTTGCCAGAAAACTTGAGGAACCGGCAGGAGAAGCGAATACGGATTTGCCTCGGTAACGCGAAGCGGAATATGAAACAGACGGCAGTCGAACACCGTGAGCCTGATTCAGCATCTGTTCGGATTCGAGTACCCTTGCCGCTGCGGCTTTAATGTCATTATTGTTTTTCAAGGCGATGGTAACAAGGTCGGCAGTAACGGGGTCGGCGAATCTTTGCCACCATGGTTCGACATTTTCCGCAATTTTGGTTTCTTTCCAGGACGAAGGGAGATTGTCGAACGCTTCAGTATCGTGTGCGGGGGTCCGGGGACGAACATAATCCGGGCCAAGCGTACAGCCGGTTAGCATCGCAATGATGGTGCATGAAACGAGAGTTGTAAGTGTTTTTGTCATAGCTGCCCCCCTTCCGGGTGATTTTGGTAGCTGCGGATCGCAACGGCTGTGAAGTGAACGATGTGTTTTACATGTTCCTCAATGGATTCTTTAGGATTGTCAGTAACAAACGATGATCCACTTAGCAGAACAACCATCTGAACGATATGGACCAATTGGCCGACAATGGAATGAACTATAAGCAAAGCGTTTTTGTCATCAAGATATGGACACACAGCCTGGAGAGCGGACTTGATGGCGTTTGCAACCGGAAGAAATATTTCATCTAAAAATGTGTCGGTGGGCAGATGCGGATCGAGTATTTCACGGTGCATCAACTGAATTATTGCCGGGCCCGTTTCGTCATTGAGCAATGGCTCAAGGAACGCCCTTGCAAAGACCTCAAGCAGCTTTTCAAGTGGAATGTTCTCAGGCCCCGCTTCCATTAACTGATCGATGCTGTTTACCCTGTAATCTCGAAGCATGTGAAGACGACGGGTGACGGCTTGTTTGTAGAGAGCGTCTTTTGTTCCAAAGTGGTAATTAACAGCTGCTACATTGCAATTGGCAAGTTCTGTGATCGCGCGTACCGAAGTGCCATCGTAGCCTTCAGATACGAAGAGTTTTTCGGCGGCATCAAGCAGCCTTTGCCTTGCCAGATCGCTGTTCCCACCGGATGGGTCATTTTTTGTTTGTTTTTGCATAATTATACCTTAATCCCACATTCAAACAGTTGTTTGATACGCACATATTAAACAACTGTTTGAAATATGTCAAGCTCAAATTTAAAAAATTAACTGTTTAACATAAGTAACTTTAAAACACACACTTAAGAGCCATAGTGTTTTTGCAAACCCAATTATCAATACTATTATTTACATTTTTACTATTTCTTCAGATGCAAATAGCAGAATAGTGTTATTAATAAATAATAACCATCAAGCAAGGAAATCGGATCCATGGTACAAATATGCCATGTATTCGAGCAATTAAATTTTTAGTGTATGGCTTATGCCTGCTGCGGCTTTCACCAGCGGCGTTAGAAATACTCGGCAATGAATAGCATTACCTGCGTTTTCTGCCTTGCTGTTAAAAGTCCTCACAACGGCCTAAACCTATACATAAAAAGTTTAAGTGCTCTAACAGTAACTTTAAGATATGAGTCAGAATTTTGGAGTATATCAGTGACAGGTAAAGAAAGAATTGCCAGAGCGTTTAAGTGTGAAAAGACTGACCGTGTGCCGTGGGTTCCGTTTGTGGGGTGCCATGCCGCCAATCTGCTTAACAAGAAGGCCAGTGAGTATCTAAAATCCAGTGAGTTGATAGTTGCCGGAGTGACCGAAGCGATCAGGCTTTATAAGCCTGACGGGATCCCGGTCGCATTCGACCTGCAGCTCGAAGCCGAAGTGTTTGGATGCGAACTTAAATGGGCAGATGAGAACCCCCCTGCTGTTGTAAGCCATCCGCTTTGCAACGGGACATCACTGGAAGACCTTAAGATACCATCGCCGGAAGACGGGAGGATCAAAACGGTTATCGACGCTACTATAAAACTGCGAAAGGCCAATCCTGATATCGCGTTGTACGGTCTTATCACGGGCCCGTTTACGCTTGCGCTGCATCTATTGGGTACGGATATTTTTATGAAGATGTTCGATGACCGTGAGTATGTGCTTGGGCTGTTGAGTTTTTGCCGTGATGTCTGCAAGGCAGTGAGTGATTACTATATCGATGCAGGTTGTGATGTTATCGCGGTGGTTGATCCGATGACGAGCCAGATCGGTACGGACCAGTTTCAGGAATTTGTGACACCGTTCGCAACGGAAGTTTTTGACGAGATACGCAGCAAGGGCGCGTTAAGCTCGTTTTTTGTATGCGGTCACGCTCAGCAGAACATCGAAGTAATGTGCGACTGCCGGCCGGACAACATATCTATCGATGAGAATATCCCGCTGGATTTTGTCAGGCAGCAATGCACAAGCAGGAATATCAGCTTTGGCGGGAATTTGCAGCTTACTACGGTTCTTTTGCTTGGCACGCCGGTTGACGCACAGAAGAACGCAATCGCATGTATGGAGATCGGCGGCGACAAAGGTTTCATCCTGTCTCCGGGTTGCGATATGCCTTATGGAACTCCGCCTGCAAATGTTGAAGCGATCGTCGAGATCATAAACGATCCTTATAAGAAGGATATTGTCAAAGCGATGGCCGACGATGAGGTCGACGATAACCGGCTGGACATGCGTGAATACGGCCAGGCTGACAGGGTCATCGTTGATATTATCACCCTGGACTCCGAAGCGTGTGCGCCGTGTCAGTACATGGTCGATGCTGTTAAAAAGGTTGCGCCGGAGTTCAATGACATAGTTATATGGCATGAGCACAAGATCAAGTATCGCGAGTCGCTGGTGTTTATGACGTCGCTGATGGTCAGAAACGTTCCGACGATATGCATTGACGGGCAGATAACGTTCGTATCGAGGATCCCGCCCAGAGATGAGCTGATCCGGGCGATACAGGAGCGTATCAATGAAAAGATCCGTATGCGTGTTAAGCAAAGAAAGGCAACACTTTATATACTCGGTGAGGAAAACGACAAGAGCAGTGAAGTCAGGGAGCGTGTCGAGCTGGCTATAAAGGAACTAGGCGCGGACGTGAACGTAAAGATCGTTTCGGATGAAAAGACTATCAATTCGTACGGGCTGACAAAAAGTCAGACACCGGCTGTCGTGATGGCGAGACATCAGTTAAAATCAACCCGTATCGTTCCGGAAACTATGGTCATAAAGGAATGGCTCAAAGAGCTTTAACGGCAAAATGATTACAATAGATGTTTATATCTTAACGGGTTATCTGGGCGCTGGCAAAACAACTACGCTTAACAACCTTTTGCGGATGGAGATGCTGGCAGAGAGTGAGTCGGCTCTTATAATCAACGAGTTTGGCGGCATGAACGTTGACAGTGCGATCGTTGAGCCGGGCAGGTACAGTATGTTCGAGATAAATAAGGGCAGCGTTTTCTGTATATGCACGAAGACTGATCTTATCAAGGCACTTGCCCAGATAGTACAAGACGGCCGAGCGGAGACCCTGGTAATCGAGGCAACGGGCATTGCAGAGGTAGGAGACATCGAGTCGCTGCTGAATGAGCCCGTACTTTGCGGGCGGTTTAAAGTTCGAGGGTGTCTTTGCGTTGTCGACGCGGTTAATTTCACGAAAGCTGCTCCATTTTTAAAGGCGGTATCATCGCAGGTAAGAGCGGCTGACGGAATAATTATCAATAAGACAGACATGGCGACAAAGGAAGATATTACCAGACTGCGGACCGTGCTGAAAGGCATTAATGACAGAGCGGTAATAGTGTCGACTGTCAAAGGCCGGATCGATCAGAGTTTTGTCAAAAAGCTTGACCATATCAGCTTTGAAGAATCACTTGCTGAAACGAAGCCCGATGAGATAACGGCAGTTTCGTTTAGCAATGACAGCGATGTCAGCCGGGAAAAATTCACAGAGGCCGTAGATTCGCTGGGTGATAGACTGGTCAGGTTCAAGGGTAATGTGAAGTTCTCCGATGGGATGAGGTTTGTCGAAATCGTTTTCGGCAGGATAACCGAGGCATCACCAATAGCAAAACTGAGTAAGGGCAGCGCCTTTACAGCTATAGGATGGAACATCAGCCGGGACGGTTTGAAGCAGGTATTTGAATCGCTTTTCAACTAATTCTGTTACTTCTCTTTTATCTCTTCGATCAGACGCTGAGCCTCTTCGCTGCCTAGTTTGGCGGCTTTTTCGTACCATTCCATGGCTTGTTTTTCATCGGCCATAATACCGAGGCCCTGCTTGTAGATATTACCAAGGATGATCATTGCTTCTGTGTTGTTTGCCTGTGCCGCGAGTTTCAGCCATTTGATCGCTTTTGTCGCGTCTGCCAGCGACTCGTTTTGGTCGCCGTATATTTTGCCAAGCAGGAGTATCGCGTCAATGACATCGGCCCTTGCGGGCTGTTCGAGCCACTGGACAGCTTTTCTCAGGTCCTTGTTTGTTCCTGTGCCTTGATGGAACATTACCGCCAGTTGGAACATGGCATCAAGATTGTCGGCTTGAGCGGCTTTTTCAAACCATTCAAACGCTTTTCGTTCATCTTTTGAGAGACTTTCGCCGGTTTGATACATCAACCCGAGGGCGACCATTGCGGCAGGGTTGTCAGCTTCGGCTGCCTGGGTGAACCACTTTACGGCCTTTCTATCATCGCGGGCAAGGCCCTGTCCCAACTGATACATCTGGGCCAGTCCGCACATAGCATCGGTATTGCCTGCATCGGCTGCCTGTTTGTACCACTGCAAGGCCTTTATCAGGTCCTCGTCGACACCGATGCCCTGTCTGTACATCCCTGCGGTATAGAACATTGCGGTGATGTCGCCTGCTTCGGCGGCCTTTTCAAACCAGTGTGCCGTTTGTTTGTCGTCCTGTTCAACGCCGAGGCCCTGCTTATACATGTCTCCAAGCCAGTACATTGCGTTCTTGTCGCCTGCGTCGGCGGCTTTTCGATACCATCGTACCGCATCGGGAAGATTGACGGGAACACCTTTACCTTTGTGGAAAATATCGCCCAGATAGAACATGGCATTGCTGTCGCCTGCATCGGCGGCTTTTTCGAACCATCGCATGGCTTTTTGCTGATCCTGCGGAACGAGTTCACCTTTTTCGTAAATGAATGCCAAAGCGTTCATCGCTTCGAGGTTTCCAGCTTGTGCAGCTTTTTCGTACCATTGGATCGCCTGGTCGACGTCCTTGTCTACACCGTCACCTTTTTCATACATGAACGCGAGATAGAACATTGATTCGGCGTCGCCGGATTCGGCGGCTTTTTTCAAATGCGCGGCGGCACGGGACTCGGCAGAATTTGCAACGGGGGCCAGCACAGTAAGAAGTATCAGACATGCGTAGAGGAAAACATTGCTTTTCATTTCGTTCTCCCTCAAAAATAGACCATATTACATACTACAGTTTAAACCCAGAAATATGTAAATCAATCCAATTTTCAAAAAATTTATCTATTAGATATACAGTATAATAACGTTTTAAGTTCGATCTTTATTTCACAGAAATAACGGCGCATAGAAATTACGTGTTTAAAACAAGTGGAATCCGGTCCGTGAAGTCCCATCCATAGAGTTTGCAATACGCCGAAAACGCCTGCGTAACACTGATATATCGGCTTTTGTGTGAAAAAACTTCAACTATTGCGAGGTGTTTTAAAGTATTATTTTGGCAGTGAAACGGTAGGCGGGTTACACTGCAAGCAACTGACTTCTATAGGACCAGGAGATAAAATGAGTGACATTTTTTTTAATGAAGACCGCGATCTGAAAAATTGCTGGGATAAATACAGCAATGAGCACCTTGACAGCTATCTTGTCAGCGGGGTTGAGGACCCACGAATTAACTGCCAGAGCATTCTGACGCGTGGTCTTATTGGGGACAGCCTGTGGCCGGGCGAGCTTGGTGATCTTATCAACGCGGAGATGCAATTCGGTGCTGTAATGACGTGGCTGATGAGGAAACTGGATGACGGTGTCAGCAGAGAGACGCTCATGGATGCTGTCACAAGCGGTAACGATGAAATTGTCCCAAAGTTCGTTATACAGGCCTACAGCGAAGGCTTACGCGAAGATTGCATTGTCCCCGACTATATTACGGATTCACTTGTGGACATTAGCAATGATCGCGAGGAGACACAGTTAAATGAGCTATCATTAAATACTTTTATACATTTGTGGGAGTTTGCGACAAGGGGGCGTACGTGTAAACCTGTCAGCATTATCGAGGCGGCTTGCGGGTCGGCGAACGATTACAGGTTCATAAACAGATACGGCCTTGCAGAGCATCTTCGGTACAGCGGGTTTGATATTTCCAGTAAAAATATCGCTAACGCGACAAACCGGTTTGACGATGTTGACTTTTTCGTCGGGAGTATAATGGATTGCGGGGCAGCGAATGAGTCGTACGACTATACGTTTGTACATGATCTTTTTGAGCATCTTTCTATCGAGGCGATGGAGAAAGCTCTTGAGGAAGTTGTGCGGATAGTGCGTAAAGAGGCGTGGCTGCACTTTTTTAACGCGGCAAAGGTCGACGATCACGAGGTCAGCCGTGTTTCAGGGTATCACTGGAACACTCTTAGTGTGGACAGGGTTGTCAGGAGCCTGGAAAGATTGTCGGCATCTGTCGAAGTTATCAATATCGCAGAAATGCTTGAGGGCAAATTCGGGTATCAGGACTACCACAACCAGCAGGCAGTAACTATGATCGTAAGAAAAAGCTGAAGAAATTTTCAGATCGTTACTTTATTTGCGCCTATAAAAAGCCTTGCGGCTACCAGCGGTGGGTGATATGCATTTTTTTTTGGGAAAAGCTGAATTTTGTTCGGTTTTTGTTAGGGAGATTTTATCTGTTGTGCCGATACATACCAGGTCGAGCTTACGGAGATTCGACGGAAAGGTATTATCGAAATGATTAGTAACAGATTTAATGACGAAAAAGTTGACGGGCCGCTGTGCAGGTTCGGTCCCGGGGGCGATTTTGTGTCCGAATGGCCGGGTGGGCCAGTCGAAACAGCCGATAACAGGACTGGTAAACTGGGTAAGGTGCTTTCGGCGCTGGCTGACATAATCGGGGCTACGCTGAACCCTGAACTGATGGGTGAACTTGAAACCGAAGCCGCGGAACAGGCGAAAACTATCGCAGGGCTGTCAAAACAGAGGAGAGTACATGGGCAAAACAGAACAATTATCGCAGGTGACGCCAAAACAACTGGAAGTACTCAAAGAGATCGCAAGGTTCGAAGCAAGACGATGCTATTCGGCGACGATTGGGGAGGTAGCCGAGAAGCTGGGAACAAGCCGCACCACCGTGTTCGAACACATCGCCGCGCTTCGCGAAAAAGGACTGGTGACCAGGTCGAAGGGCAAGGCACGCTCTTCGAGATTGACAAAGCCAGCCAATCGGCTGCTTGAACAGATCGAAGACCGCGATATCTTGCCTGAGTTTGCTGATGACGGTGATGTTGATCCTGGCGGTATCCCGCTTGTGGGAAGGGTTGCTGCGGGCGAGCCTATCGAGGCTATCGAAAATGTCGAGTCTTTCACGCTCAAGTCGTTGTTCGGCAGCGATGACGATATATTCGCGCTGGAAGTTGTCGGCGACAGTATGATCGATGAGGGGATATTCAGCGGGGACCGGGTGATATGCAAAAAGGCCAAGACCGCGGCGAACGGACAGATGGTGGTGGCAATCGTAGACGATGAAAGTGCTACTTTGAAGCGATTCTACAAAGAAGCAGACCGTGTTCGGCTGCAACCGGCCAACGATGCTTATGACCCGATATACTCCGATAATTGCAGGATCGAGGGGGTCGTACTGGGACTGCTCAAAGAATTTTGACAACTCCACAAGGTTTGTGGGTGAAATATTCATTTTCGATTGCCGGTTTTCTTACGAACTGATATAATTCAGACATGATAGAGAGACGAAAAACAAATTCAGTGAGTGTCGGCAGCGTTACCCTTGGGTGCGATTGGCCTGTGGTAGTACAATCGATGACGAAGGTGGCGACGACGGATGTTGATGCCTGCGTCAGGCAGGTTGAAGAACTTACGGCAGCGGGATGTGGACTGGTGCGGATCGCTGTGCCTACAAAAGCCGATACGGAAGCGTTCGCTCAGATCGTTAATCAGGTTAAAGTACCGCTGATCGCTGATATCCATTTTTCACCAGCCCGAGCGATCGAAGCTATAGAAGCCGGCGCAGCGAAGATACGACTCAACCCGGGCAATATCAAGAAGCACGAAGATGTTGTGAGTATAATCGAAGCGGCAAAAGCACACGGGGCGGCGATACGGGTGGGCGTCAACGAAGCAAGCATACGCGATCTTAAATCGGGTGACACAAGCAAGGACAGCCGGGTCGAGCTGATGCTTGATGAGATGAAGAAATATGTCGCAATGTTCGAGGAAGTGAATTTCGATAACATGGTGCTAAGCGCCAAAAGCACCGATACGGTACGGACAATAGAGATCAACCGCGCTATCGCAGAAACATTCGGGTATCCGATCCATATCGGACTTACACACGCCGGGCTTCCAGTGGATGCCAGGACGCCATCGGCAGTTGCCATCGGGACGCTGCTTGCTGAGGGGATCGGTGATACAATACGTGTCAGCGTCGCAGGCAACCCGGTCGAGGAGATACGGCTGGGCAGAGAAATACTGTCAGCTTTGGGGCTTATCGAAAAAAGCGGGCCAGAGCTAATCGTGTGCCCGACCTGCGGAAGGTGCCAGATAGATGTGGTCAAACTTGCAGAAGATGTTCGAAAAACTTTACAAGGGATAGATAAACCGGTTAAAGTCGCTGTGATGGGGTGCATTGTCAACGGACCGGGCGAAGCGGTTGACGCGGACGTTGCGGTATGCGCAGCCAAGGGTAAGGGTTTTATTTACGCCCACGGCGAACGTATCGCAACTGTCGAAGAAAGCAAACTGCTGGAAGCAATTGCTGACGAGATAGAAAAACTTTAGGAAACCAAAATACATTTGACGGGTAAATTTCGTTCATGAAGCGGCTGGTCTTTATATTGTTTGTTTCGGGGGTGCTGGCGGCTGGCTTTGTTTATTACATATCTAACAGAAAAACGGTCGATCAGGGCAGAGAGAGATTGAACGGAAACAAAACAATCACACAAAGAGTTGATGAGTACGGCAGGGAAGCCAGGGGGAGATTGCTGCCATATTTTGATAAAGCCGGCGTACCGTATCCGCCTGACGAGATTGTTCTGGTTGGTCTAAAGGATGAAGGTAAGCTTGAAGTGTGGGCAGGCAATGATAACGGAAAGTTTCGACACATTCACGACTATGATATTTTGTGCAAAAGCGGAAAGGCCGGGCCGAAATTGAAGGAAGGCGACAGGCAGGTTCCTGAAGGGCTGTACAGGATCGAACTTCTCAACCCGAACAGCAAGTATCATCTTTCGCTTCGTGTTAATTATCCCAATGCGTTCGACAGGGCCAGGGGTGCCGAGGATGGACGTGACGATCTGGGCGGAGACATTATGATACATGGCGCAAACGTGTCGATAGGCTGTATACCAATCGGTGACGAAGGGGTTGAGGACGTTTTTGTTATGGCCGCAGAGACCGGGATCGAAAATATTTCAGTGATACTAAGTCCGGTCGATCTTCGTAAACGCGAACTGGTTGAACTGCCGGACAGTTTGCCCGAATGGACAGATGAGCTGTATGAAGATATTCGTAAAGAATTAACCAAATTGAACTAGAGCAATTAAATTTTTAGTGTATGTCTTATGCCTGCTGCGGCTTATACCAGCGGCGTTAGAAATACTCGGCAATGAATAGCATTGCCTGCGTTTTCTGCCTTGCTGCTAAAAGTCCTCACAACGGCCTAAACCTATACATAAAAAGTTTAAGTGCTCAAAATGCCCCGAGGTATCATGATCGCAATTACCCAAAAAGGAATGACGATGGCAAGCAAGACGGTATTGTCAGGCGTATGCAATCTTTTTCGACAAATTATCTGTTTTCTTCAGCTTGAGCCGATTGCCAGGGGGATAGCCCTTTTTCTTGGAGGATTTGCCCTGCTCAATATTCTGGGTGAATTCAGGCAGCCGGGCTTTGACAGTAATTGCTGGTGGATCGATCTTAGGCCGACAGGTTATGCAATTTCAAGATCGCTGCTTGGCGTTGTATCGGCTGTACTGCTCTTTTACGCTATGAAGCCCAGGCTGGGGCAGATACGGAAAAAGATAACACTTCAAGTGTGCGTACTGCTTGTTTTTTTCTGTGAATTGAACATCATAGCTTTCTATTGGCTGATGCTGAGCGGGAAGATATCGGCTGGGATCCCGGTGCCGTTCTCGCTGTTTGTGTGCGCGGGTATTATGATAATATTTAGAGCAATCACCACCAACGCAAAACCGGAAGGCGGCAGGAAGGAAAAGGCAATGATGTACCTGACCGTTTTCACTGTCGCAATGCTTTTCCCGTTGGGGCAGATGTATTTTTTCGGCAAAACGGATTATCGCAGAAACGCAGACGCCATCGTGGTGCTCGGAGCGAGAGTGTATGCGGACGGACGATGCTCGGATGCGCTTGCGGACCGTGTGCGGACGGGCTGTCAGCTGTACAATGAGGGACTAGCAGGAGTGATCGTATTTTCCGGCGGTCCCGGCGACGGAGATATTCACGAAACCGATGCGATGCGTACGATGGCGATCGGGCTTGGTGTGCCTGCTGAAGCGATCATAGTTGACAGGGCAGGTCTGTGTACGCAGGCTACGGTTGAAAATACCTGCCAGACATTCGCGGCAAACGGTATAGATAAGGTTCTGGTCGTCAGCCACTTCTATCATCTGCCGCGAATCAAATTGACGTACCAGAGAAATGGCCTGGAAGTGTATACCATTCCGGCGAAGGAAAGGTGCACACTTCGGGCGCTGCCTAAATATCTACTGCGTGAGATAGCGGCACTTTGGGTGTACTATATCAGACCGTTAGCGTAAGGCCGGAACGTAATACTATGCTTTTTTGGGTCTGCTGGGCACGTCATTCCTGGTCGCCGGTGCGTACTTTTCGAATTTTCCGAATACCATTCTGCCCGCCGAAGTTTGCAGCGAACTGGTTATGGCAATCTGAATTGTCTTACCAACCTTGTCGCGTGCATCCTCTACGACCACCATTGTCCCGTCTTCAAGGTAACCGACGCCCTGCTGTGCCGAATCTCCCGGGCGGATGATCTTGACCTGCATATCTTCACCGGGAAGCGTTACGGTCTTTGTGGCGTTTGCTATATCGTTGACATTAATAACATCGACACCCCTTAACTGAGCGACCTTATTGAGATTGAAATCGTTTGTGACGAGTCTGCCGTCGCAGTTCTTCGAAAAGGCTACAAGCTTATGATCGACCGGTGTGTTGGTTTCGACGCCTGGAGGAGGAGTATCGTCAATGATGATGTCAACGATGGTACTGGTCTGCATCTTGTGCAGTATATCAAGGCCTCGTCTTCCTCGTTGACGTTTCATTTTGTCGCCAGCGTCGGCGATCAACTGAAGCTCGTTAAGCACGAAACGGGGAACCACAAGCGGAGCGTCAAAGAGACGTGTCTCGGCAATGTCGGCAATCCTGCCGTCAATGATCACAGAAGTATCGAGAACCATTGGACGAAGACCCTTTGTCTGGCGTGAAAACTCAACGTAAGGAATGATAAAACGAACGTCGTCCTTTGTCTGGAGCACCATGCTGATTGAGATATAACAGAGGCAGGCGCCGAGTATCCATTTTGAAAATCTTAGAGGCTCAGCTTCCATGTGGAAGTATATGTTGTTGACCATTTCCATAAGCGGTGACAATATCCAACTCATCAGCACACCTACGATCAGCCCGAAGAAAATGCCTGCAACGGCTTTGATGGAGTTTTTCGGCGTGAGCCATTCCATCGCAATGGCTGCGAATGCAATGATCATGCTGAAAGTAACCCTGACCACGACCATTGACAGTTCTGCCGATTCACCTGGTTCCGGCATTCTGGCCATCGGCGGTGTGGTTTTGGTATTTACGATCTTTTCGAGAACTTTAATTTGATCCGGGGAGATGAGGCTTGGATTATCAGCGGCTTCGGGGTCAGTCGGCTCCTGACCTGAGCCTGTTGGCTGGACTATTATAAAAGTATTGGTGGTTGTTCCCTGACCCTGCTGCTCAGTTGTCTGGTCGCTCCCAACGCCGCCTGGTGCGATAAAGATGCTGACAAACAGAAATGCCGCGATTACGATGACAAATAACGCTCGGATGAAATACAGAAGCATGATATGACTCCTAAAAGAATAATGATAATAATATTATAAATATATCGAATAATTATAACCGGACATGACAGAGTACTGCCAGTGCCCAAATAATATTTTCTGATGGATAGGCCTTTGGTTCATATCTTTCATTTATCGGTATTAAATGGACGTGTGTTTCGGTTGATCTGATAAGTTTGCACGAAACTCCTATCTGGTCCTTCATGCAGACGACGGCTGGACAGCCCTGAACCGCGGGGACGGAGGTGCTTACTATGACGATATCAGTATCGTTAATGCGGGGTGACATGCTGTCGCCATCGACGTGGAGAGCGAATGCGTCCGGGAACCGGTCATGTATCTTCGGGCAGTCGACGAACTGAACGGGCTGGTCGGTCCTATAATCATCTTTGTCAAGCATGATATTTATGATATTCGCAGGGGTGTCATTTGTATTGCCCGGCAAGCTGTCAGGGGGAACGTCAGTCGCAACAAAGCCGGGTTTTGACGACGTGATAGTTTTGCCTACGTATTTTTTGACGAGGTGTTCAAGCTTTACCGCAGCTGCATCGGGCGGTGGCAGCGGCGAATCCTGCCAGAAGCCAGCCATGCCTGCGGCGGTTCTTCCCAGTACGGGAATCCAGCCTTTTGGGGCTGGCGGTGTAGAATCGGGGGGCAATTGGTTTTCTATTTGAGCTTTTTCTTCGAGAAGGTCAAAAAAGGCAAGTATCGCATCGAGCGACTGAGGCTGTTGGGTCAAAAGAGCTGAAAGTCTTTCAAAAGCAAGTTTTTCGTCATTATTAGCCATGTCTATCCGTAAAAACAGGAAATTATGTTTGTGAGCATAAACCCAATATCGGCCATATTATAGTTTTTCGACCAGTCAGTATACCCGAGCGGCCGTTGGAAGTCAATCAGCGCAAATGATTTAGAATTATCGCCAAAGTGAGCCAACAACAAAAGAGTAAGCCAAAATGACACAAAAAGACTTGACTAACAGGCAAAAATCGATACCATATCGGCTTCGTTGCGGATGTGGCGGAATTGGCAGACGCGCTGGCTTCAGGTGCCAGTGGGGGCAACCCCGTGGAGGTTCGAATCCTCTCATCCGTATTAGCAGAATATTATAAGCTTCAATAAATAACTGAAAGGAAGTTCCTATGGGACAACGTAGAGATATAATCAATAAAAGACTAGCGAAGCAACTGAAAACTCGTAAGGCCAACGCCCCTCGTAAGGCAAAAGAGCGTGCACGCAAAGCTGCTTTTGCAGCAGCAAAAGCAGCTGCCTCCTGATTTACTTTTGACAAGATTAAACTAAACTTCAAGCCCACCAGTGATTACAACTTGTGGGCTTTTTTTTGAGTCTGGCTCGGTTAACATAATTCTTTTAGCAGTTTCAGCACTCTTTGCAATATGGATTATTACGACCGGTACAATGACATCACTCAGTAGCCAAGGCCGCTAAATACCCTTTGTTTTTACTTGCAGTACAGATAATAGGAGAATAGATAGTTAGAAACATGGTTTCATGTCAAATTTCATACGAGCGGCATTGAAAGCAGATAATCTTGACTTTTTGATATGAATTCGATAGAATTATCCGCGTGGTTTGGAGAATTTCATGCTTTGAAAGAGCTTAAAGTGAAATTTCAGTGAAAAGTAGGGTTCACGATGCAGAGTTTTTCTCTTAAGACATTAAAGCTGGCTCACTTGTTCATGGAGAAGCTCTCGGTACTTCACTCATATATCCTTTCGACGTATTTATTTTGGCTTCCCTGGATGTTTACATGGCGGTCATCGATGGAGGAAGATAACGGCATGGTGGTTATGGGGGCAACCATGATGGTTTTTCTAAGCCCGCTAACAGTGCCTTTATGTCTGGTATTCCTACCAATTGTTATCTTTGTTCAGTTGCTTAACACAAACATATTTTTCAGACTGGGTATGTCTTTACTCTTTTTGACACTCATATTCCTGTATTACGTGTTCTTATTTTTTGTGTCAACTTCAATAGTTCGTTATGTGACCAGGCGCCTGAAGAAAAAAATAGAATCTATTCAAACAAACCTTCCTGAGCAGATGTGACTATTATTGGCACATATCGAATCCTCTCATAATCTTGTTCTTGCAAAATCTGTGCGTGGCTGTAATAATGTTTTTATGTTTGAGATACTGATACGAATTGAATCGCTTTGCATTGAGAGCGGTGCGTTGGGTTTGCTGGCTGGCGGGCTTGTGGTTCTTGCGGTCGGTTTGCTGCTGTGGCTTGGCGGGACATATTTCAGTTCCTTTATCATCGGGCTGCTGGGAGCTGTGGTAGGGTCTTCGTGCGGGCTTTTGGTTTCGCAATGGCTGGGGTTTTCGGCGCTTATCAGCATGTCGGTCGGGGCGATAGGTTTTGCGATCGCAGCGGTTCTGTTTAAGAACATTCTTATTGTTATCCTGGCGACGATCATATTCGCTTTGGCGGGCGGGACGATATATTCGTCAATGGTTCTAAAAGAGACAGTTCCAACACAAGCATCTGAGTTTAGCGATGAATATTTCCAGCCATTCAGCCTGATGGAGGTTTCGGATCGGCTTGCTTATGCCAATGAGATAGCAGGGGGCGGCGAATCATTTCCTGACAGACTTAGGCTGCTCGCAGATGATACGCTGGCCGATATTGGCCCTTATAAATGGAAGATTCTTCTTTTCGCTTTGATCGGCGGAGGCGGCGGTTTGCTCCTGATATGGCTGATCCGTAAGCTGGTTCTGGCGGTCTGTTACAGCACAGTGGGGACGTTTCTTGTGCTGGTCGGTGTCGAAGTGCTACTGTTGGCGATGAATCTGCATCTGTGTTCATGGTTCCAGCAGCGGCGTACCGTTTTCAGCATTATCTTTCTGTCCATGGCGGGGCTGGGCACTATATTTCAGCTTGTCAGCACACGTCGCGGCAAGGGGCAGGCAGCTACAGTAACGACAGAAAAAGGCGAAAAGGCAGACTAAAAGGGTACCTCTAAAGATTTATTGCCTGATGCGAAAATGCAATGTGAAGATGTTGTTATCTTCCAACTCTGCCCTTAGATCGATGTGCAGCACTTCTGCGATCCGTTTGGCGACGGACAGGCCTATTCCGCAATGCCGGCCTGTATCGGTTCGGGACTGGTCCTTGCGCCAGAAGAACTCAAATATATGCTGAACTTCGTCACTTGTTAATTGGCAGCCTGTGTTTGATATTGACAGATCAATGAATCCATCGCCCTGCCGTGCGTTTGTCCAGACACGACCGTCTTTGCCTGAATATTCTACGGCGTTGTCGAGCGTATTCGAAACGATCATTGCCAGCCAGGCTGCGTCAGAACGACACAGAACATCCGGCTGGATGGAATTCTGGAAGCTTACATTATTGTCATACGCGGTATCTGCAAAATTTCTCCAGCAATCGTCGATCATATCTTTCATTTGAATCGAATCGACGTTTAGATTGTGATGGCCAGTCTCGATCTTTGACAGAGACAGCAGAGCATCTATCATCCTGTTAGTCGTCACTACCAGATGAGGGCAATGGGTAAGCGAAGGCCGATACTGGCTGGTTTCACGCTGGCGAGACAGGCATACTTCGATGGTTGTCTGCAAACCTGCAAGCGGAGTACGAAGTTCGTGAGCAACGTCTTTGTTGAATCGTCTTTCCCGCTCAAACGAACTGGCAAGGCGAATAAGCAAATTATTCATACCTTCACATATCGGGTGCAGTTCGGCTGGGTACAGGGCAGTCGAGAAAGTCCGGGCCAGGTCATCTTCACGGACAGACGCAATTTCTCCGGCAAGCGCATGTATTGGGCGAAGGCTTGTCACCGTTACAACCAGGGCGACCACGGTAGAAATTATAATGGTCGTAACGGACAAGCTGATAAGCATCCACAGGAGAAATTCCAGATGGCCGTAAAGGTCGGAAGCGTCTTTGGCGACAACCAACGTAAATTTATCATCTTCTGAAAGCTGCGTCAGATCCTGTTTTTTATTTTCAATTCTGGGGAAAAACCGGTAACAAACTGCCCTGCCGGTTTTGCCGTCAGGTAGAAAGCAGTGCTGATACTGAGGAATGTCAGTTCCGGCATTAAAAAACGGCAGGTTATGCCGGCCCAGCGACGGGGATCTTTCGATAGTCTTATCACCAAACCAGAACTGAAAATATGCTCCGCCATTAAGCTCATTAAACTCCGGAGTCATGCTGACATCGAATTCGTGTTCCAGCCGGATTTCAGAGCTGTCGTTTTCTTCTTCACGATGATCGTCCTTATCGCGTTCGCTGTCTTCTGGACGATGATCGTCCTCATCGTGTTCCGAACCTTCACCCTCTACGACCGCGGAAAGCATTTTTGCCGAAGCCAGTAATGACTTATCGAAATTCCTGATCATTGTCTGCCTGGTAATCGTATATATCATAAAGCTGAAAATCGTCAAAAGGATCACCATGCCTGCTATGATACTGAACAGCAATTGTTTACGAAGAGAGAGAATCATTTTTGCACCCCCAGCATATATCCTCGCCCGCGTATCGTATGGATCAGGTCCGGCTGGTCGTCCTGCTGCATCTTCTTTCGCAGATAGCCGACGTAAACATCGACAACATTACTCGTTGCCGAAGAATTGAATTCGTAAACATGTTCCCAAATATCGGTTCTTGAAACTACCTGACCAGCCCTTAGCGCCAGGTATTCCAGCAGAGCGTATTCGCGGGGAGTAAGCGGAATATCCTGTTGTGACCTGAGAACTTTCTGCGTGTTAAGATCGATACGCAGGTCCTCAATTTCGATCTGTGTCTGTTTGTTCGTGTAAGCACGCCGGATCAGTGCTCTAACACGAGCTAACAGTTCGTCAAAAGCGAAGGGCTTTACAAGGTAGTCATCGGCGCCGACATCAAGTCCGGTTATTTTGTCATCCAGGCTGTCCTTGGCGGTCAGGATCAGTACATGGCTTTGCTTTCCTTCGTCTCTTATCTTTTTTAGAAGGCTCAAGCCGTCCATGCCGGGCAGCATCAGGTCCAGGATAATAACATCATAGTCATTGCTCATCGCAAACCAGAGGCCTTCTTTTCCGTCACCTGTGGCATCGACGGCAAAGCCGGCTTCTTTGAGTCCCTGCTTTAACGAACGCTGTAAAGGCTTATAATCTTCGACTATGAGAAGACGCATTGATATTTCCTGTAAATTCGACCCAGACATATACCACCGCCGAACCAACATCCGGTTCGGCGGTAGTTATTATACTGAAATAAAGTTGATTTGTCACAACTCAAATTGATTAATCATCATCATCATCATCGTCTTCGTCATCATCATCGTCATCGTCATCGTCGTCGTCGTCATCATTGTCGCCATGTTCATCGTCGCCGTCATCATCATCGTCAATCAGTTCCTGCTTAAGAATCGTTCCATCGGCAGCAAACTCTATCTCCATATCTTTGCCATCCTGTTCCACTTCGACTTCGTAGCTGACCTTTGGAGTTTCAAGTTTTGTCAGAGTGACGACGTAGTATTCGACTTCCTTTTTTGCCTCTTCAATTTCAGCGTCAGCAAGTGCCGTCCTGATAGCTTCGGGGAGGTCCTCGACATTAATCTCTTCTTCCTCTTCTACAATAGTTCCATCAGCGGTTATCGTGATCTTATACTCAACGCCACCCTGTTCGACTTCTACTTCATAGCACTCGATGCCCTCTTCTTCAATTTCCACTTCTTCAATTTCAGCGTCCGGGAAAATCGAATCCACAGCCGATCTTACCGCAGCTGGCAGCTGAACACTATCTTTCTCATGCTTGTCGGCATATACGTTTAGACAAGCCAAAACACCAACCAAAAGAACAACCAACGTCAGCAATAAAGATTTTCGTTTCATTTCAATACTCCTTAATAACATTGTACCCAATTTTCGCAACCGACTACAATATCGATCACATGTTGAAATGCAAAATACACTCTTAATGATGAGAATACTGTGAGAGTGAAAAAATATTGTAAATAAATTCCATAAAGACTTCCAGAGTCATCTGCGATTCAGGGATGGAATATTAACGGAAAACGGCCATAAAGGCCGATAATATGTTATTGACAGAGCTTTTTGTCTACATTAGTACTTTATTAATAAAGAGTTATGCTTAAAATACTCCAACATATCGAAGATATGGCCGCTGGCGCCTCATTATTGCCGTTTGCCACCGTTGGCGCTGCGCTGGTGCTTGCCGGGCTGATCGTTTGGCTTGGCGGGCTGAGATTCAGCAGGTTTATATCGCTTTTAGTCGGTGCCCTGACAGGATTTGCAGTGGGGATGCCGTTTGTCAATGAACCGTCGCATGCGGCAATAGCGGCAGTGATCGGAGCGGTTGTCGGGGCGGTACTGAATAAATATATGATGGTTATCTTCGGCGCAGCGGCAGTTTTTTTTATCGGCATGACAATCTCAGTAAGCTCGCAACTGGCGGACAATGACTTTGGAACCAGCCACAGCAATGGGGGCACTCTGGTCGAAATAATTGACGAAGTACCAAAGCTGCTGGCAAACTACGCCGATCAAGCGTGGATTGCTATTAAAGACACGGGGACGGCTGGGGCATTTACTGGTTCGGTTGTTGTCGCTCTGGGCGTGATAGTTGCCGGGATATTCTGGCCAAGACTTGTGGCCGCAGCGGCGTATTCGGCGATTGGGACGACTGTCATATTCATTGGTATGGTGATGGTGCTGCTGAATAAAGGTTCCGAACCGGTCACACGGATAAGCAGAAATTTTGACCTGTATATAATTGCCTCGGTAAGCATGGTGCTGTTCGGCACATTGACACAGTTGGTGTTATGCAAGCCGGCGAAGAAAAAAATAACAACTAAAAATGATGGAGATGAATAATGGGGAATTTTGAATTTCTCGCAAACATACTTGCAGCCACAACAAGAGTAGAAGAAAAGCAGTACGTTCCAATTGATTTCATTTGGAATCAGATAACAAATTTGAGCTGGCTTCATGCGCTGTTGGCAGTGTCGTTCGGAGTCGTTTATCTTCTGTACGGCTGGCGAATATTCAAGGCACTCGCGGCGATATGCTTTGCGATGATGGGGTTGTTCGCCGGGATGATGGTCGGCAAACAGATCGGTCATGAGATGTGGGGAGGCGTGGTCGGGGTGTTCCTGCTGACGGCACTTTCGCTGCCGTTGATGAAGTGGTGTATATGCATCCTCGGAGCGATGGCAGGCGCAACACTTACAGGTTCGCTGTGGTATGCGTTCGGGCTTCCGCAGGTTTATATATGGGCTGGCATGGCAATAGGCCTGGTCGCAGGAGGGATGATCTCGTTTATCGTTTTCAAAGCGGCGGTGATGCTGTTTACCAGCCTTGCGGGCGCAGTGATAATTACAATCGGCATTCTTTCATTGCTGTACCATTACGAGAACCTGACTTTACCGCCGACGACGTATATCGATAACCTGGTTCACGGCAGCAACTGGTTTTTGCCGCTGGCGATCCTTGTGCCTACGATAATCGGAATAATCGCACAAAACAGGATGATCCGCAAGTCGCCGGACTGGACGCTTTAGGAATATGCTAGAGCACTTGGACTTTTTATGTATCGACTTAGGCCGTTATGAGGACAAGTCTGACAAGGCGAAAAACGCAGCCAATGCTATCCATTGTCGAGTATTTTCAACGTAGTCAGACGAAGCCGCAATAGGTATAAGCGATACACTAAAAATCCAATTGCTCTATGGTTTGCATATCTTGCAGGGTGATCGGCCGGTGCTGATTGCCTGCTGACGTGATCCGAACGAAATCCTGTTGCTGTCGCTTATGACCTTTGCGGAACGGCAGGTTGATTTATGGAATATCTTGCTGGATTTTGATGCCATATATGTAACGGTAACAGATGCGGACGGGGCAGGGACCTTTCTTTGATCTGCGGCGGATACTTTTTCGGCAGCTTCCGTTTTCGGTTTTGGAGACGGATATTTCTCACCGGGAAGCAGCTTACGGGCAATTCCTTCTTCGATGAGAATATCGGCAAGGTTCTTCCCGTCAACAAAAACATCGGAGACCAGGGAGAATGTTTTGCCCCTTGCGACATTTCTAAGCTCAATTTTTTCGGCTTGGGCAAGCTTATTTTCGATCAGCTTTTTTGCCTGTGTCTGGAAAAACGTATTGGGGATCCCCTCTTTGATGACTATTACAGGCGGGGCGACAGCGTTGATCCTGACCGGCATATCATGGGCGACAATTTCGGGCCAGTCCTTGATGTTGCATCGAAACGTGAAATCATCTTCGACTGCGATAACTTTATCAACTGCGGCATTTCCGTAAGACACCAAAGCCTTCGCGTCAGCTTTTGACGGCTGTGGTGTGTTTTTGGCGGCATCGATGGATACAGTTGCAACCGTCAGCAGGACAAACAGAGCGAACCTTTTCATAATTACCCTTTCATATCATTATTTAACAGGCGGCAGTTCAACCGGACGAAACTTCAGGCTGTCGGCAATAGAACGCCATTGCTCGGTGCCATAAACGCCAGCGGTCGAATAGTCAAACGGTTTAAAGCCCGTCCCGGTTACAGGCGAATCCGGTTTTAAGCGAAAATCAAAATTGGCAGCATCGAAGAACATCGGATCGGCAACTATGGAGCCTTCGTCCCTGCCGGTCTGCTGCCACTGCTGCAAAGTCTTATTCAGGAATGTAACATCTTTGCCCTTACAGTTATAGTAGCAGTTGTTTTTCATCACAAGGTTGATCCTGTCCCATGGCCCCTGGAGAGAGACACCCTGGTCATAATAGATAATGTTGTTTGACAGAGTAAATGACCTGTGTTTTTCAACTCGCGTTGCCTGGAGCTGATACATTTTGCTGAACGCGAAGATGTTATTTTTGATGATAGTTTCTTTGCCGTAATGCTGGTGGAAGCCGCCTGTCTTTGTGTTATAGACGAGGTTGTTTTCCATTGTTATCCCGGTCGATCCTTCATCGGTGTAAAGGCCCCACCCGCCGTATGAGTAGGCATAGATGTCATGGACAACATTGTTGCTTACGGTCGTTCCTTCGGACGGACCGAGTGTGTAGACCGCTGCCATGTCGCTTAGCACACCAAGACCGATATGGTGGATTCGGTTTAAGTCGATGTTGTTTCGGTTTGCGATGCTGGGTGCATAGCCCCACCGCCATCCGACCGATACGCCTGTGTATGTCAGGTCGCTGATGTCATTGTGTGTTACGGTGTTGTCGCTGGTGTGTCCGATGAAGACACCGACAGCACACGGGAAGACGTGGCCGCCCGAATGGATAATGTTGTTGTCGACTTTGATGTGGGTGGTCTTTTTGAGATCGTCCGGGACGGCTGATGTTTGGCCAATGCGGACACCTCCCCCGCCAAGATCGTGCAGGTAACATTTTGTGATGACGCAATTTCTGCACCCATCGCGGAACCAGAGAGCGTATTTGTCGATGTGCGATATTTCACACGAGTCGAGGGTGATGTTGCGTGCGCCGTCAGCGATAACGGGTGCATCGATATCGGAGGCAGCCTGGTACGGATCAAAACCTTCCGGGCCGTGACGGTAGCCGGAATAGCTGAACGTAAGGCCCTTGAGCGTGATGTGGCTGACATAGCGTTTTTGTTCCGGCTGGCCCTTGAAAACTATAAAGTGCTGTGCGACCGGCGTGATGACTTTGGCTGTTTCGATGTTTTCGCCGGGACGAGGTTTGTAGAGTATCTTGCCGCTGCGGTCAAGGAACCATTCACCCGGAGCATCGAGTGCCGACCGTATATTCTCGAAGAAGTAACGTATGCCCCTGTGCAGATTGTTCCACGGCTTCATCCCCCTGCCGCCGATCGTAAATGTCTGGTTGGCAGGATCGATGTCAAGGATTGGTTTGCGTGTCTGGTCCCATTTGTGATAGGCGACCATGTGAACGTCACGTAACTCATCTTTTGATAAATTTGAAATGTGTTTGAGTTCTTCAGGTTTTATCTTAACAATTTGCGTTGCTTTTTCAGGAGCTCTGCCGGTCCCCCTTACCGTAACGATCTCTTTTACATCGAGCATTTTAAAATAATACTCATTCGGAGTGCGTGCGCGGATCGCTCGGCGGCCGTTAACATAAAGCTGCTCGAATGGCTTTTGCTTTCGGAGTTGTTCGGGGATTGTTGCCTGCCATAGCCCGTTGGC
>DAOWHR010000096.1 GCA_030641315.1 Anaerohalosphaeraceae bacterium
GCTAAAGAGGAGGTATTCGTCTTCGGTTGTCCTGCCAAGATATATTGAGTAGTTTCGTATGTTGCAGAGTTCAAGTCTGCTTAGAACACCTGGCCATGGGGCGGCGTGGAGTTGTGTGTATGCGATAAGGTTTTCTTTGGGGATGCCTATGATTGAGCCGTAGCGACCAGTAACCTGATCGGGTGTATGGGGCGGGCCATCGTAGTGGAATACTTCTTCCCAGGCGGACCAATGCTCGCCGGGCTTTGCGGTGGGAAGCGGCGTCTGGAGCGGGTCAGTGTGGGTCCACCATTTCTGGGTGGTTTTGTCCTTTGCCATTTTTTTCATGTCCGCATCGAAATCCCTGCCGGTGTATTCCAGGTAGCTGAACAGGTAGAAACGGTCCTCTTCGACTTCGCCGAGATAGATCGAGTAGTTTTGGATGTCGGACTTTTTGATCTGTTTGAGTACGCTTGGCCATGCGTCGGCGTGGAGACATTTGTATTCTTCAATGTTCTCTTTTTCAATACCGATAACCCAACCGTGCCGCTGGACGTGCTTGGCACAGCCTGAGTTTAAGGTCAGGATAGAGGCTGAAACTATAACTGTCAGCATCAATTTATTTATTATCAAAATATATTCCCCTTTCGACCAATGTAAGCCTTATTATATCTGATGATAAAGGCTGCCTGATGGTATAGGCATCTTTTCAATTTCATTCGTAGCGTATTTCAGATCAAATTCTTTCGAAGCGTTATCAAATGCCGTTTTAAATAAATCTTCTTCGCCCTTTTTTGGAGAGCCAGCAGGTGTGTCCGGGTAATAGTAAATTTCGATTGCGTGCATTCCCTGTTTTAAGTGTATTTCGCCGAATTTTTCCGCAAATACATCAACTTTTGCGGTATCAATCTGTTCCGAGGCCGGGGCTTCCTGTTTTTCAGGCCACAATGTAAGTGTTGCTTTGCCGATGCGAACATCAACCTTCTGAGCGGAAGCTATGAAGAACTGACATTTGCTTTCGGTTGACATTTCGAAGAAACCTGCGTATTTTATTACCTTTGCTTCGTTGGGCAGGTTTTCAATAATATCTATGTCTGATACTACATCGTGATTAATCGGGGTTTGGTCCTTCAGGCCGAACTGGTTGGCTGATTCGGTGGTGTAGTATGAGCAGGCGAGGCCGGGGATGAGATTTTGCAGGTTTTCCGCTGGCTTTGGTTTTGGCAAAGCGAAGATGATGTAGCAGGCTACCAACGAAACGAAGAGCAATGCAGAGAGGAACTTGTAATTTGCCAGTCCAGGCCAGCCTTTTGATTGTAGAGCTTCCAGCGGGTGCTTCCAGACAAGCTTGATGCTTTCTTCTGTGTGTTTATGAGGCCAAACGATAGAAGCGATAATCATGATTATCGAACAGAGACAGAAGAGATAGAAACCAGCCATCATGTAATGTACGTTCCAATTTGTGTGATCCTTGAACCAGTCGAGGAAAAATACCGTGACTCCCATGATAGTTCCTGAAATGAGAGTTATGAGGGCCGCTTTGTTTGAAGATTTTTTCCAGAAGATACCAAAGATAAAGACAGTTGTGATCGGGGGTGCAATATAACAAATAACGGCACTTATGCCCTGGAAAATACTTTCAAACCTGGCAATCAGGGGTGACCAGACGATAGCTATAACCATAGCTACTACTGTGGCGATCTGACCAATTATGATAAGTTTTTTGTCGGAAGTCTTCGGCTTCCATTGCTTGTAGAGGTCATAGCTGAAAAGCGTTGCTATTGAATTCATTGCTCCTGAGACGGTACTCATCAGAGCAGCGAGGAGTGCGGCAGTTACCAGACCCGTCAGTCCAACCGGCAGGAAGTTCTTCATTGCAAAAGAAAAGCATTCTTTGCTATCAGCGAGAGGTGGAAAGACGCCCTTGTTTACCATCGCCAGATAGGCGGTGCCTGGAACAAAGAAAATGAAAACAGGCAGTATCTTTAAGAAGCCGGCGAATAATGGGCCGGTACGAGCGTGGTTTTCGTCCTTTGCTCCCAGTACCCTTTGTACGATTGTCTGGTCGGCACACCAGTACCACAAACCGATGATCGGGTAACCGAGGAAGACTGAATACCACGGAAGGTTAGCGGGATCTGAAGCTGGTCTTAGGACGCTTAGTTTTGCAGGCTCGACGAGTTCGGTGAGTCCTGACCATCCGCCAACCTGATTTAGAGAAATAACAGTAATAATGATCGATCCGAGCAGGAGTATTATAGTCTGCATGGCACCGGTAACGACGACAGCGAGGAGCCCTCCTACCACCGTGTATATTCCTGTGAGGACGGCGGCGACTATAATGCTGGTCATTATATTGACTCCAAAGATCGTTTCAATGACTGTTGCTCCGGCATATAATGTAAAGCCGATGTGGATGAAAACAGCTGAGACGATTGACATTACAGCGAGCCAGTTTCTACATGATTTGCAATATCTTTTCTCAAGGAAATCGGGGAGAGTGGCGACCCTTGATTTTAAGTAAAACGGAGCGAAGAAGAGCGCGAGCACGATTAGCAGGAAAGGCGCCATCCATTCGAAGTTTCCGTATGCCAGACCGTTTTTGTATCCTTCCTGTGCGAAACCGATCATGTGTATTGTTGAGATGTTTGTTGAGAAAAGAGCCAAGCCGATCATTGGCCAGGTTAGAGTTCCTCCAGCGAGAAAGTAGCCTGCACTGTCGGTTTGTCCCTTGCGTTTTAAACCGGCCCACAGGCCCACGCCTACAATGACAACAAAGTACAGGATTATAACCGCGATATCAAGCGGTTCTATCTGGATTGCTGATTGCGCAAGCAGAACAGAGTGGCTCATGTAGAAATCCTTTATAATCATTGATCGTTTAGTTATTTACACGGGCTATTCTGATATAAAACGGCATATAAGTCAAAGGGTAAATTCGTAAATTATTTGCGAAAAACAACAAAACGAACAGTAATGATATTGATTGTGGTAAAATCGCCGCCAATAGTATATATTACATCGCAGACAGCGGTTAGAAACCAGCGGTTTGTGTCAGGGAAGGATTTTCATGGATTTGTCTATAGTTATACCGGCATACAACGAAGTCGATAAGGTTGCTGGTGATATTGCGCTTGCCGGTGCGTTTCTGGTCAATGACGGGCTTAGCGGTGAGGTTATCGTAGTCGATGACGGCAGCGACGATGGCACAGGTGCGGAGGCGGAAAAGGCTGAGCGTGTGGAGGGGGTGGACGTTAAGGTTGTGCGATACGAAAAGAATCGGGGCAAAGGATACGCGGTAAAACAAGGGATGGCGGTGACAAGCGGTGAGTTTGTGATGTTCGCTGACTGCGGAGGGTGCGTGCCTTATGAAGACGCGATGCGGGGGCTGCGGATATTGAGGAGCGATGAGGCGGACATTGCGCATGCTTCACGACGGACGAAGTGCAGTGAGATATATCAGAAACAAAGTCCGTTCAGGCAAATGTGCTCCTGGGCGTTTCGGCATTTGATGGTACACTGGATGGGGATCGGGCATGAGTATACGGACACGCAGTGCGGATTCAAACTTTATAAGGGGGATGTTGGCAGAGAATTGTACGCTGAGTGTGTGACGGAGGGTTTTTTGTTCGATGTGGAGGTTATACTGCGGGCACAGCGGGCGGGATACCGAATCAAGGAATTTCCGATTGAGTGGACGTGCGATCTGGACAGCAGGCTGCATCCGGTGCGGAACTCGGTTGAGTTGTTTCGGGAGATGATGATTATACGGAGGAGGCACATTGCGGAAGGTAAGGCCAAAAAAGGAGACTGATCAATGTATCTTGTTCGTGTTGATTTTGAGTTGGTGGGGAAGCGTGATGACGACGAGGCTTGAGGAGGCTTTGTTTGGGGAATTTGATTTCAAGTGCGATAAGTGCAGGCTGTTGTCTAATATTGCCCGGGAGGTACGATATTCGATATATGGATAGGCGTGAATGTTGTTTTGGTAATGAGGTATTATCCCTGCGATTGCGCTTCGGGCTGCTGTTGTGGGGCATTGGGGGTGTCAGATTTGTATGGTTTTGGCCAGTTGCCGTATTTTATTATTACTTCTTTGTTCTTTTGCAGCTTTGATCTTTTTGCGTACATGAATAGCTGGTCGGGGTGTTTTTTTGCGTAGGCTTTTATTTCTTTTGGGTTCATTACGATCATCGCGGTTGACAGTGCGTCCGCACGGGCGGCGGTTTTTGCTGAGACCCATGAGGACAGTTTGCTGGTGACTGGTTTTGCGGTTCGGGGATCGATTATGTGCGGCGCATCGATCAGGCCGGAACTGCTGAATGCAGTGTTTGCCAGTTCCAGCCGGTAAAGGTTCTTATCCGGTTTTAAAGGTGAGCTTACCGTGACGGGGAAGCCCTTTCGGTCGTTTGGGGGGTCCATGGCGAGGATTGTGCTGCCGCCTGCGCTAAGCATTGCCGAATCTATTGACCAGTCGCGGAGTAGAACGGCCATTTTGTCGAGGGCAAAACCTTTGCCGATCGCACCGAGGTCTATCTTTATCGGTGAGGCGAGGATCTCTACGGTAAAGTCGGCTGGATTGAGTTTGATGAGGTTTGAGCCGGTGTGGGCAATCGCAAATTTCAGTTCTTCGTCGGTCGGGGTGCGGAGAGTTTTGTCTTTGTTCAGCAGGCACTTGAAAAGTGTGCCGATTGTAATATCAAATGCGTGGTTGGTTTCTTCGTAAACCTGCAGGGCTATAGTGAGGCACTGGAGGACATCGAGATCGACCATTGTCGGCTGGTTGGCATCGAGCCGGTTGATGCGCGATATTTCGGAGTGTGAAATGAAACTGCTGAGTATGTTCTCGATTCGCTGGAGTTCGTCGTAGGCCACCCATGCGGCCTGTTTGGCGTAAGTCTCATCATCGCAGACGATCATCAGTTCGAATGTTGTGTTCATTGCCGTGAAAGACGAACGATGAAGGTTTTTGATTTTAGCGGAATCGGTCATTGCTTCTGGTTTCCTTGAGGCATGTCCGGGATAACTGGCATCGATTGACGTTCGGCGATGTCGTTCAGGTCCTTACGGACGTATGCTGTGATCTCGACATAAGGCCGGATATATGTCGGTTCGGAAAACATTTCCAGATACATGTTTTTCTGACCCGGCGGGGGCAATTCGTAGAGCTTCTTCACCAGGTCGGGCATAAACTGCGGGAATGTTATGATTATCGGCGCAGGGGGCAGAGCGGTTTCTACGGATGAATAGTAGCCGATGTAGTCACGGTCGTGGGTTCTTAGGTACCACGGGAATGGCCAATAGTCGTGGTTTGGGGCGATGATCTCGATAGGCATTTTCGAGCCGAGTTCGTGGTGTGAAGCGAGGGTGAGGGTACGTTCAGCGATCTTTGCTACGTCGCTGGTGGAATGGCCATAGACGTACGGGTTGGCAGTGGATTCGTAATACTTGAAATTGGCTTGGCATGTTTGATATGTCAGATGTACTGAGGCCAGAATTACAATTATCGCAAATACAGCTTTTGCCGATACGCGGTGAAAAGTTTTAAAGATGGCGACAATGGCGAAGGATGCCAGAATTATCATGGGTGAAAGAAATCCGAGGAGGCACCAAGGTGTTTTGTAGGAGATGAACGAATATACGGCGGTCATTATGAAAGTGTAGAAGGCGATGAAGCGTATAAAAGCCGGTTCGGAGCCGATGGTGCGCGGCTTAATGAGTGCAATGAGAAAGCCTACGGCAGCTAGAATGACAATTATTGCTTCGGTGAAAACGGGAGCGGCGCCCAGTTTGAAGTAGAGCAGCGTTTTGAGGTAATAGTACCATGGATGAGTGTGTACGGGAGTTTCGGAGGCACGGTTGAGGTAATCAGTATAGGTAAGGACGGAGTCGGCGATTCCTTTGGGGTTGGCCAGGAAGGATGAGAAAAAGAGTATTGAGATAGCCGCTGCTGAAACGAGAGCGAGAAGGATGTGCAACGGTTTGACAGTTTTGATCCTGACAATGGTTTCATTTTTATTCAGCAATGTTGTGATGATAAGTGCCAGCGTCATTGAGAAAAATGCTATTGCGCATGTTTCTTTTGTGGCGTGCATCAGGCCGATGGACAAGCCGGTTGCAATCGCGTAGAGCGCTTTTCGTGTGCGAAAGTATTGGGCGGCAGCGACAATGGCTGCGAAGGTGAAGGTTACCAGAAGTATCTCCTGGATGTAGTAACGGCTGTAGAACGTAAATGCAGGCGAAACCGCGGTAAGGAACGCGGCTATTACAGCGACGGGAGGAGTAAGCACGTTACGCAGCGGAATAAAGAGCAGGATAAGTACGATTGAAAAGAACACCGGTACAATGCGCAGTGTCGGTTCGGTAAGTTTTGCGTAAGTTGTCTGGCCAGTCAGCAAGGCCGGTATGAGGGTGAAGTAGTTGAGAGTCGGGCCGTGATATTCGTTGCGGTCGTATATGTATGAGTTGGACTCTATGAGGAAGGCGAATTTTTCAGCGTGTACGGCTTCGTCGGTGTGCATAGTGCGCATAGACAAACGCGGCAGCCGCAATGCCAAGGCTGCGACTACCGCGATCAGTATTAATAAAATTGCTGCCTTAGATCGGCTCATTTTTTACCGTATACTTCGACCTCAATATAATGTGTTGAATCGTCAGAGCTGTTGCCGTCGCTGTAAAGACGGACATAGCGAGCCTTTTGGCCCTTGGCATCGATAAGCTTGCCTTCTGATGTTTCGACATAGTGCCAGTCCTGACCTACTCCGAGGCCAGCTGAGTTGTCGTGGTCGTTGTTGAAGATGGTGCGTACGTTTGTTGTGAAGTCAGGGTCATCGGCAAGCTGAACAACGACGTCAACGTATGCCCTTCCCTGCTTGTGGAAGTGCCATGCAGCAACTGCATAGATTTCGTAATTTTCTTCGAGATCGATAGTGACGTACTGGAGGAAAGGTCCCAGGTCGACATAGCTGCCGTCAGCGCCTTCTTTGTCGCCGTCTGTAACCATTTCGACTTCGCCTATGACCGGGAAGTCATCGCTTGCGGTTACCGGTTTGCCTGCCGCGACGTTTGTAACACCTGCCGGAGCAAGGAATGGCTCACGAGGTTTGCCAGTGGCTTTTTCGAGTTTGCCACCTGGAACTATAATATTCTGAGGTGTTCCAACGAACATTGGCTTTGGCAGTTCGATAGGTATCGGGACCATTGCGCCTGCAGGAGCTTTTACCTCTTCAACTACGGGTGCCTTGACCTCTTCGACAACGGGCTTTACCACTTCTTCGACAACCGGAGCCTTGACTTCTTCAACAACAGTCTCGACTTTATCAACTGTCTCGTCCACAACGGGTGTCTTGGTTTCAACAGCGACAGGATCTGGGTTCTTTGGCTGAGCAGGCGGAGTCGGGTCAGACTTTTTGCATGATGAAAGCTGGATCAGCAGTGCCAGCATGAGAACGGTTATCGTTTTTCCATAAATTGCCTTGCGTAACATTTTCAATAAATCTCCAAAAAAAGGTTTCTGCTATGGGCTGCTTAGAAAACAGATATTAGCAACCTTTAGCAATCTTATTATAAAAACATGTAAATGTCAAGTTCAATAGCACAGGTGTTAGAGCAATTAAATTTTTAGTGTATGGCTTATGCCTGTTGCGGCTTTTACCAGCGGCGTTAGAAATACTCGGCAATGAATAGCATTGCCTGCGTCTTCTGCCTTGCTGTTAAAAGTCCTCACAACGGCCTAAACCTATACATAAAAAGTTTAAGTGCTCTAATTGATTGATAAGTCCTGGATTTTGATGTTTCTCCAGCGTATCTGGAGCGGTTCCTTTAAGCCGCCGACGCCGTGGACCTGGAGTGCGATAAAGCCTGACGGGGTCATCGAATCTGTAAGATCGGCAGCGGGGACGCCGTTGATGAATGTTTTGATCGAGTCGCCGATAGCTTCAACGCAGATGTGGTTCCATTGCTCTGGTTTGAAAGCGGCGCGTGCTACCGGTTTTTTGGTCAGATTGTTGAGCCATCCGCGGCGTCCTTCGTCGTAGATGCCTGCGGTCCATGAACGCGGCGTTCCTTCGGGCGCGGGTGAGCCATCTGCCATGAGGTTAACCGGTTTTCTCGTATACGGTTTTGTGGATGGGTCGATCTCGATCTGGTAGCCGTGTACGCGACCTTTGTTATAGTCCGGCAGTGAGTTGCTTCTGATCTGCACACCGGAGTTGAGGCGTGGATCGACTTTGAAATCGTATTCAAGGACGAAGTCACTGTAGTGCTTTTCGGTGCAGAGAAACGAGTTGCCCGTATTGGGAACTGTCGTGCCGACGATGATGCCTCCCGGCTCGATATCGTAAGTTGCCTTACCGCCCTTCTGCGTCCAACCGTCAAGTGTTTTGCCGTCAAAGAGAGAGGTGCCCATTTGAGAATCGCAACCTGTTAATGTCATGGCAAGTGCCATTACTGCTACTGCAAATAAAAGATTCTTCATTTTGTTACTGTTCCTTTTAAAACATATAAAAAGTTAAAGTGCCGGAGCGGTATTGACCGCTCCGGCGTTTGATTAGTTGACAAAATAAATTACTGTCGAATTAGTTAGATTCTATTGTGATCGGAGCTTCCGGAATTACAGGTGCATCGCTCTTTGGACCCTTGACCATCCCCATTCCTATTGCAAGGAAGATAAGTAAAATACATGCCGGGATTAGCATTTTCATACTTTTCTGCACGGACGAACCTTTTGCGAAGTTACCGATGGCTTTGGGGACGATGACGGCACCGGCGAGACCCACTGCGAAAATGATGCCGAATACAGAACCGTATACACTGGAATCGAACTTTGAAAAAGTAACGCCAACAGTGGTTGGGAAGCACGGTGCGAATGCGAGACCTGCAATGATTGCAAGAATCTTTGAAGTATTGGGACACTTTGTGATAGTCATAGCGTAAATGATACCGGCGGTGACCAGAGCGGCACCGGCAATAACATAGCTACCATTTACAGGTGTAACCACCTTACTTGCGGCGAGGCGACCAACCATCATCGCAATGGCGAAAAGTGAAAGCAGTCTTTGTGCCGAAGCATCGGCAACAGCGCCATCTGTTTCAGGCTGTGCGGTTGTAATGACTTCTTTTCCAAATGCCGGCAGCCAGTTACAGAACGAAGCCTCCAGACTGATATAACAGAACAGAACAAACGCTCCGAGGAGAACAGCAGGTTCTGCGAGCAGTTTTACAGCATCACCTATAGCGAAACCTGCACTACTTGCCGGATATGTTGCCATAAGCGCCACAGCCGCAGGCAGAAGAACTATAACGCCAAGAACAGAAACAGCCTTTTCATAAGTTGTTTTCTGGAAAAGGAAGCTGACAATCAGAGGAGTCAGGAACAAGCCCAAGCCAAAGAAAACATTCACCAAGTTGCTTGCAGCAACAGGGTCCTCGCCATTAAACAGTACTCTTGGCCCCAATGTGTTTCCCGCAGTGTTGAGCGCCATAGCACCAAAACCGAGAAGAATACATGGTATGAGAACTGACTGGTAACTTTTTCCGCGAGCAAAAATAAATATACATGCGGCGGTTGCTACAAAACCGAAGGTAGCTACTGGTTTGTAGCCTACCTTGTCTGTGATAACTCCTATCATCAGCGAAGCTATCAGGCATGAAAACATGAATGACGAGATCAGTGAACCAAACTTGCCCTGGTCGATCTTTAACCTGGGCATTAGTTTTACACTGATCGAACCCAGAATGGAGAAACACATCCCCAAACCAAATACAGATAACAAAGCTACAACCTTTTCCATTTCATTCTCCTTAAAATAATCTCGTTTGCCCGGGCATCCCGGCCCTTGCTGTATTTTGCAATATCTGGAGTGGTCGTGCCTGACAGCATAGATTCAATGGCGGGCAGTAACTCCGTTTACATTCTTTTGTTTATTCCTTAAACCTTAAACTCCTTCGGGGAGAAGGTTAGTTTTTTTTCTGCTTCTATAGCTTCGTTTACTTTGTGAACGACGACCGCACAGGCGTAAGCCTCATCGGCTGGGCAGTTGAGTTTTTCCTTACCGCGGATAGCGTTGAAGAAGTTACGCAGATGCGGAGTATGGGCCTTTTCGTTCATCGGTACCGGAATACCGTGTTTGGGTGGAGTAGGCGACTTTACAGAACGAACATCCTCGGTACTTTCAGTTTTTGGATCAACTTCTTTTTTTTCTTCTTCCGGTGGAGCGAGCACTTTTTTGTCAAGGACATACTTTGCCCATTTCTCTACGACATCTTTGTCACGATATCTTTCAGGGTATGCAGCACTGCGTCCTTCACTTTCCGATGTAACCAGAGTACCTTCAACACCCAAAAATGATTCAAAGAAACCGTTAGAACTATTTGTTGTAAGGGTCTGGTA
>DAOWHR010000246.1 GCA_030641315.1 Anaerohalosphaeraceae bacterium
GGTGCGTTACACTGCCTGATGGGATATTAACCGATGATGTTAACAGGATCGCTAACGATGAATCCATCGACATCGTAGTAGAACTGATCGGAGGAACAACGGCGGCGAAGGATATTCAACTCCAGATGCTAAACGCAGGTAAAAATGTAGTAACGGCCAATAAGGCCCTGCTGGCTCACCACGGCGAGGAGTTGTTTAACGTGGCTCACGCAAACGGAAAGTGCATTGCGTTCGAGGCAAGCTGCGCTGGCGGAATACCGATCGTCTCAGCAATAAGGACAGGACTTGCGGCAAACAGGATCGACGCGATATACGGCATACTGAACGGAACGTGTAATTATATCCTGACAGACATGACGAATAAGAACGAAGATTTCGAGACCGCTTTGGCAAAGGCACAGGCAAAAGGTTATGCCGAAACCGATCCGACGCTGGATATCAACGGTGCCGATACGGCTCATAAACTTGCGATACTCGGAGAGATGGCCTTCGGGTGCCAGATTTCATTCGATGATATTTATTTTGAGGGCATTGAAAACGTTACCAGTTTAGACATACGCTACGGGCTGGATATGGGGTATACGCTCAAGCTGCTTGCTATCGGCGAAAGGAAGGATAACGGCAGGATATCGCTGCGAGTCCATCCGTCGTTCATACCAACCGACAGTCCGCTCGCTCGTGTCGGCGGAGCTTTTAACGCGGTAAGCATCATGGGACACGCCGTCGGGCAGACAATGTATTACGGCCGCGGAGCAGGGATGATGCCAACTGCCAGCGCCGTTGTTGCCGATATTATAGAAGTCGCGATGGGTAACTCAAAGCGTATCTTTGATGGCCAGAAGATCGAACAGCACGATAAGGCTGTAACCAGACTGGACAGCATCGATAATCTCATCAGCAGATTCTATATCCGACTGATGGTCAAGGAACAGCCTGGAGTTGTTGCAACTTACGCAAGGATTCTCGGAGATCACCAGATCAGCATATCCGGGGCCTTGCAGCGGGAAGAACCGGGCATTACAAATGTTGTGCCTGTTATTATTACGACAAACAGAACCTGCCAAAAAAATATGTCGGCTGCGCTTGCTGAGATCGAATCTCTCGATATTGTCACAGACAAGGCAACCTGTATTCGGATAGTTGGAATTCCTGAGGATAAAATTGAAGACTAAATTTGCGATAATCGTTCCCGACGGAGCGGCAGACGACCCGCTTGAAATATTCGATGACAAAAGTGTCCTTGATGCCGCGGATATTCCGAACATGGACCGCATAAGCAAGCAAGGCAGACAGGGGATCGTTCAGACCGTTCCGCCATCGATGACACCGGGTTCCGATGTGGCTCAAATGTCACTGCTTGGATATGATCCGCTGCGGTACTACACCGGACGGGCGCCGATTGAAGCGGTAGCGATGAACATTAGTCTCAAGCCTTCGGATTGGGTATTTCGATGCAATCTTGTGACGATCGCCGATGGTGTTATGGACGATCACAGCGCTGGGCATATTTCGACAGAGGAAGCAAGGACACTTATCGATGAACTTCGCCAAGCTCTGGCTGATGAGCAAAGGCTTAAGCTGTACAGCGGAGTAAGCTATCGTCATTTGTGTGTGTTCTCCGACATTGAGTTTGATGTCGATACCGTCCCGCCCCATGATATCATCGGGCAAAAAGCGGAGAAAAATATGCCAAAGGGCAGGAACGCGGATATTCTCAACGACATCATGGCACGGTCGCGTCAGTTGTTCGCTAACAACGAGATCAACCGTGTAAGAAATGATCTCGGTGAAAATCCGGTTAGCTCGGTATGGCTCTGGGGACAGGGACAAAAGGCGATGCTCGAGAATTTCCACAAACGGTTTGGAGTTCGAGGTGCAGCTATTACCGCCGTCGATCTTGTACGCGGACTGGCAAAACTCATCGGATTTGATATTATAAATGTACCTGGCGCAACCGGCTATCTTGACACTGACTATGCGGCCAAGGGCAAAGCCGCCGTCGAAGCGTTAAAGGAATATGACCTTATTTTTGTTCATGTCGAAGCGCCTGACGAAGCGGGACATTCCGGCAACGCAGCAGCCAAGAAACTGGCTGTAGAGCAGATAGACAAACATATTGTAGGTCCCGTTCATGCAGCCTTGAAGGAATATGACAGTTATCGAATACTGGTTCTGCCCGACCATCCTACGCCGGTCGAGACCCGCAACCACACCGACGAACCTGTTCCCTTTGCGATGGCGGGAAAAGGAATTACAGGCATACTCGACAAGGGATACTGTGAGGTTAATTCCTACGAGTCCGGATTCAGGATCGAGCGAGGATGCGACCTGATGGAGTATTTCCTTAGCGTGTAAAATCCTTACAGGCCAATAAATGCGGGTACGGAGAATCGAACTCCGGTGTCCAGCTTGGGAAGCTGGCGCTTTTCCACTAAGCTACACCCGCTTGAACTTTCCATAAGTTCATTGTTTGCGAAGTAATACAC
>DAOWHR010000273.1 GCA_030641315.1 Anaerohalosphaeraceae bacterium
AACATTATTTTGATCAAACCTATTTTTTCGGAAATCGATCCTATCTCGCCAGCTGATAACAAATTAACGGATGACAAAAAAAGAGAAAGATATCCGTTGCATATGTGGTTGCAAGAAAAACAATTTGTCGAAACTCCCGTAGATGACGAGATTATATCTGTTTCATTAGATTTGGAAAAAGAATATGAAACAAGCGATACTTCCAAGGGAGCAGGGCAAAATGATATGACTCTAATTGCTTATGCCAAAGGAATGGATAAGACAATTGTAACACTTGAGGCAATACAAAACCAAAAGCCTGGCAAAAAGTGTAATTATAAAATTCCCTTAATTTGCGATGAGCAGAAAGTCAGATGTATTAACTTTGTTTCAATGCTCAAAGAACTAAATATTCAGATATAATCAATGACAAAGAATGCCGGATAGGTTGGGGATGAATTAGTGGTCCGGCTGATTAAGGAAGAGCACGGGATTGCAACGCAGGTGTTGATCAATATGGGGATTGACCCAACGGAGGTCAGGCGAGAGGTGCTGGAGTTTATGGGTGGGTAGTAACATGCAGGATGAAATATAGGCGGTACTTCATTTATTTGTGCAAGTTTTATGAACGCACGGTATCATGTTTCACTTATCCTATTATCGTAACTGGATTTAAGGTTACATATCCGACACGCATGTCAGCATTATTAAGCGGTTTATTGTGTGATTTCACAGTGTTTTAGTGTGCAAAATTCGGGGGATTTGGAAAATACTTTTGACATTGACGGCTCTGTTGATACAATCGTGCGGTTTTTGTCTACTAAATTGGTATATCATTTTGAAAGGAAAAAAGGAACAGACTGTGGAAATTCAAAAAGTGTTAGAAAGCAAATTGACGACTGATAATCTGGCAAAATTAACCGCACTTGATAACGCCAAGCTGCATAAATTCGTGGCTGACGCGATTGAGCTTTGCAAACCGGAATCGGTGTTTGTATGCACAGACTCAGACGAAGATATTGCCACACTTCGCCAGATGGCTCTTGACGGCGGCGGCGAGCATAAACTGGCGATGGAAGGCCATACTTATCATTTTGACGGCTTTAATGACCAGGCGCGTGATCCGTCCAGGACGAAATATCTGCTGGACGAGGGTAAATCGCTTGGCCAGAGCCTAAGCTCCACAGAGAAACAGGCAGGTACTGAAGAGGTTCGCTCGTTTTTGAAAGACTCGATGAAGGGCCGGACGATGATGGTTTGTTTCTGGTGTCTTGGTCCTGTTAATTCTGAATTTTCGATCTCATGCGTTCAGATCACCGATTCGCCTTATGTCGCTCACAGTGAGAGCATTCTGTACCGCAAGGGGTATGAGCAGTTTAAGAAGATCGGCAATTCGGAAGAATTCTTCAGGTTCATGCATACGCAGGGCGAGCTTGACGAACGCGGTTGCAGTGTGAACATCGAGAATCGTAGAATCTATATGGATCTGGATAACAATATTGTTTATTCGACCAATACGCAGTACGCGGGCAACACTGTCGGTTTGAAGAAGCTTGCTCTTCGTCTTGCGATCAATAAGTCATCGAAGGAAGGCTGGCTTGCCGAGCACATGTTCATCATGGGCGTTAACGGGCCAAATGACCGGGTAACATATTTCACTGGTGCTTTCCCATCGGCGTGCGGCAAGACATCGACAGCTATGGTGCCTGGTCAGACGATCATCGGCGACGATATCGCTTATCTGCGTAAGAAGGGTGGCGAGGTTCGCTGTGTGAATGTCGAGCAGGGTATCTTCGGTATCATCAACGATGTTAATCCTGACGACGATCCGGTTATCTATAAATCGCTGCACACGCCTGACGAGGTTATTTTCAGCAATATTCTGGTCAGTGACCAAGGCAGGCCGTTCTGGATGGGCATGGGTTGTGACACTCCGACTACCGGTATCAACTACTCAGACAGATGGAACGCGGGCGATACTGGCGCGGACGGCAAAAAGCTGACGCCATCGCACAAGAACGCACGTTATACGATCCGTATTTCAGCTTTGGCAAACCGTGACGTGAACGCTGATAATCCTGAAGGCGTTGTTGCCAGTGGCGTTATTTATGGCGGCCGAGACAGCGATACACAGGTTCCGGTTGAGCAGGCGTTTAACTGGACCGAAGGCATTGTCTCCAAGGGTGCGTCGATCGAATCTGAAACAACTGCTGCAACGCTGGGCGCACAGGGCGTTCGCAAGTTCAACATTATGAGTAATATGGACTTTGTCGCGATCCCGCTGGGCAAGTATATTCAGAACAACCTCGATTTTGTTGATGGCATCGATAAGGTGCCGGGCATTTTCTCGGTGAACTACTTCCTGAAGGGTAAGGATGGCAATTTCCTTAACGGCAAGCTGGATAAGACGGTCTGGCTGCTATGGGCAGAGCTTCGCGTTAACGAAGATGTGGATGCTATCGTAACGCCTACCGGATTTATTCCAAAGTATGAGGATCTTGCCAGGCTGTTCAAGCAGGCTCTTAATAAGGAATACACACAGGAAGATTACGTCGAGCAGTTTACGGTGCGTGTACCTGAGTTGCTGGCCAAGTTCGAGCGCGTTGAGGGCATCTACAAGGAAAAAGTAGAAGATACGCCGCAGGTTGTTTATGACACGTTTGCTGCAATCCGCGAAAGACTGACAGCTGCTCAGGCAAAACATGGCGATTACATTTCGCCGCTTGAACTGGCAAAATAAGCTTTTTAACGCAATATTGACCTGATAAGGCCGCCGTTTTGATCAATGGCGGCCTTTTTTTTGTCCAGGGGGAGACCGCTTGGAAATAATTACTTTTCAGGGGCAGCTGAAAGTGTTATCATAGGAGGTATTGGTGTTAAGTTATTATTTTGCTGGCCTTTTTTTGCGGGAGTATTTCAATGTGCAGGATACCTAAATTTTATCTGGTTTTGTTTGTGTTGGTCTTATTAGTCTGCGGTGCCGCTGTTGAGTCTGTAAGTGCTGCCCAACCTGGAGGGCGCAGGCGTCAAGCTGGTGAGATGCCCGGGCAGATGCCTCCTGATATGATGATGCCTGGTATGATGCCCGGTATGCCCGGAATGATGCCGGGCGGCATGGGACAGCAGGTCAGTAACGGCGAAGTCAGCAAATCGCTGACCGAATTGTTTAAGATGATCAATACAGGGCAGGTGCCGGACAATAAAAAGATCGCTGGCCTTAAAAAGACCATACTGGAAAACAAGCCTCCTAAAAAGCCCCGGAAACAGGATGTCTGTCTGTACTACATGCTTCGGGCCTGGACGAGTTATTATGACGGCGATGAAACGATGGCCATGCAGCTGTCTTCCAATGCCGTTCGTAATGACGCGGCCAATAAAGATGCTCTGAAAACTGATGCGGCGATCAAAGTTTTGACCGGCAACGCCGATAGTATAAAGACCTCGGTCAAGGCAAAACCTGCAAATGCACAAAGTAATTATAATGAATTCGGGGCTTATGGCGGACAGTCAATTCAGGGTGATCTGCTCGACCTGGATGTCGAGTCAATCCGGAAAGATATGATCGGCAAAAAGGTCGGTACTATCCAGGCAACTTGTGTCAATGGAACACTGTTCGGATATAAACCCGGCGAAAGTCCGTTGTGTGTTGTATTCTGGCAGGCTGAGGATAATGTTGATCTTGCCGCGATAGCTGCCGGTACGGAAAGTGAGCCAAACGGTTTTTCTAAGAGCACCAGGCGGACAAACGGCGGCCAGCGAAGAGGAAACCATGCAATGATGGGGCCGGGAATGATGATGCCGGGGATGATGCCTGGAATGCCCGGGATGCCGGGTATGATGCCGGGCGGTATGGGCGGCTATGGCCCGGGCAGTCAGAAGATGGACCCGACCGCTGAACAGATGTACGCCTTCGGAGATATTTTCGCTGAACGTATCGACAGCGGAGTAAAGTTCCTGGCAATCAATACGGACAGCTTTATGAACAAAAGTGTTGTTCTCGATACGCTGCTGGAAAATGGCTGGCCCTGGGCACAGGTGATGATCGAAGGTGTTGGAATGAGCATGGGACTCGACCAGTTTGCCGACTTCAAGGTTGAAGTAAGCAAGCCCTTTATGATCATTACAGATGCTCAAGGCGTCATTAAGTACGCTGGTAACGCCAGCGGCTTTCTTTCTGATATGGTCCTGGATAAGTATGCTGGCCAGGTTGGTGATATGACGATGGGAATGTCAATTGATATGAGCGAGCTTGGCGGAGATGCTATGGGAGAAGCTATGGCAAAGGCAATCGCTGAAGCTATGGCACAGGCAATGAGTGAAGGTATGGACGAAATGATGAATCAAGGCGGCATGACTCAGACACCTGTTGTCGAGGTTGAGTCGGTCGAGCCAAAAAAACCAGTCAGAGAAGTCGCGGTTGAAGATTCGACTGAGATAACTGCTGACGAATTTCAGGCTCAGAAGATGTACGAAGTGGCTAAGCTGGAGGTTAAGACCGGCGTCAAGCTTGGTTCCGCTCGAAAAGGAGTTGCCCTTTGCAGAGATATCCTCAGGAAGTACCCGGACTCTGCCAGTGCGGACAAGGCACGGTCGCTGCTGCGTGGGCTTCCCGACCGTTTCAAGAAGCGATATAAAATAACCAAGAAAGAAATGGGTTTATAAAAAACTTGGATAAGGGGATTCTTGATGAATACTTTACACGGCCTGTGTCTGGTTTCAGTTTGGATCATGGCAGCATCGGCACTTGTTTTTGGTTTGGGAGGGTGCGCCATTCACAGCGGCGGGACAGAATGGTCGTTTGATACGGACGATCTCGGCGGCGTCCCTTGCGGCTGGGAGATCGCCGAAACTGGCGGCGTTGGCAAAACCGCTCAATGGCAGGTGATTCGTGATGACGTCGCTGCCGGTGCAGGGAGGATCGTTGCCGTAACGAAAACTGAAAACAGCGGACATACCTTTAATCTGCTTATAGCCGAGCAGACACATTACAAAGATATTGAGATTGAGGTCAAGGTCAAAGCGATCTCCGGCGAGGAGGATCAGGGCGGCGGACCGATCTGGAGGGCGCTCGACGCAGACAACTACTACATTGCCCGGTGGAATCCCCTCGAAAATAATTTCCGTATTTATTATGTCAAAGAAGGCAGCCGGAAAGAATTGGCTTCGGCAAATGTCGATACGACGGCGGATGCGTGGCATGAAATTGAGATCGTCCATGTCGGCAACAGGATCATAGCCAGGTTTGATGACGAAAAGCTGTTGGATATTGAGGATGCAACTTTCACACAAGCCGGAAAGGTCGGGCTTTGGACAAAAGCAGATGCGGCAACGGCTTTCGACGATTTTGAGGTCGAAAAAGAGGATGGCAAGGACTCGGACGAAGATTGAATTTCAGGCGATAACATAAGTTGGAAGTATTAATATTATTTTCACGGAGGAAGTATAATGATAACAGGAATTGAAGTTGGTAATGTGCCTGTGATCGCAGTTGATGCCGGGTGTTTGCCCGAAGCGTGGGAAAAGGCAGTTATAGCTGTCTGGGAAAACGGTATCGATGTCGCGACGCAGTATGATAAGCCAAGCGACAAGCCGAGCAAGGACGCGACGGTTATGGTAAGCGTTGCCGACCCGTTCGCTGAGCCGCGGATACACAAGAACTTTCCGGGCGGGCCTGAGGAGCTTGAAAGCTATCGGCAGGAAGTTGTCGACGGGATACACGATCACTGGATCGACCCGGCGGCGGGGAAGTGGACGTATACATATCACGAAAGAATGAACGCTTACAGCCCTGTTGAAAATATTCGTGATGCCGATTCGCCCAAGCCGTTCATGGCGGTTGACCAGATACAGTATATTATCGACTCGCTTGCGGATTGCCATTTTACCCGTCGCAGTCAGGCGATAACGTGGATGCCGACGGCTGACCCGAAGACTGACGACCCGCCATGCCTGCAGAGGGTATGGTGCAGGCTTGTCGCGGACGGCAGCGGCGGGATGAAGTTGAATATGAATACGCACTGGCGGAGCAGGGACCTTTATAAGGCGTGGTTTATGAACGCTTATGCACTGACGAATCTGCAGCAGATAATGGCCGCGAAGATCAGCGAAAAGATCGGTATGGCTGTCGGAGTCGGCAGGTATGTCGATATTTCGGACTCGCTGCATATATACGGGTCGTATTTTGACAATGCCGCCGTAGAGGTCGAGAAAATGCGAACTACCCCGTTCACCGATCGCGCGTGGGAGAGCACCCATCCTGCGTTTGAGATGATGACCGAGGAGGCATGTCAAAGGCTTAAGCAGGACCCGGACTGGTATGCTAAGGCTAAAGGCTAACGGGTAATCTTAACAAAACATGAATTGATATCATTGCGGCAAGTCATTTTTTGTGCCCTTATGGGCCTATAAGATGGCTTGCCGTAGTGCTATAATGATGGCTTGTTCATTTCTGCGGCTTTATTTTAACATTTCTTTAATATCTATTTGATTTTCGTGGAATCCGGTGTATACTATAGTATGTACGATAAGGATATTTGTTGATTATTGTATGGGGGTTGTGTCAGGCAGTTTGGTTTCGGGGTTATTTGTCTGACCAATTGTAGTTCTGAAATAAATTTGAATTGATCGGATTCATCTTATGCCACTTTCCAGTATCAAAACTTTTGGCCTTGTTGAGGCGGTTGTAGGCGGACGGGGACCGCCGAGAGGTAAACTGGGAAAACTTTTTTCTGCCTTCGGCCAGATGCCATGAGTGATCAGGACATCCGGCCGTTTGCAGATTTACATTAGGTGATAATTATGGGGGCTTGAGACGATTATGTTTGTCGACTGATCAAATCTGAGAAATGGTATGACACGCAAAGTGTAATTAAAAAGATCATTAAATTGAAAGGTAATATGTGATGAGAAGATTTAACCCGATGTACGCAGTTATTAGTGTAGTTCTTGTGATCGTTGCTTCTTCGGCATTTGCTGGTGTAACAGGGACGATCGATATTGACGATGTGACATTTGGATTGTCAGATACTGCCAGAATTACCGGCGGCGGACTGACAGATTATAACACCAGGGCGGGAATCTTTACATTTGTAACATCCAATCCTACCGGCAGCGGTGTTGATATTGTTGATTATGGTTTCTGCATTGACCTGCATCAGGGGATCCAAGGCGGCGAGACTTACGATGTTATGGGCCTTCAGGAAAATACAACATTCCCAATGGGCGATACCAAGGCCGATTACATTCGTGAACTGTGGGGAAGGTACTTCGACACGGCATGGCTTGCTGGAGGGACCGAAAACCAGCAGATGGGCGAGGCATTCGGCATAGCTGTCTGGGAGATCATCAATGAAACAGATTCCTGGGATGTTACCAGCGGTGCGGGTTTCTCTGCAACTAATGTAGAAAAGGCTTCTTTGGCCAATCAGTGGCTTGACAGCCTCAATGGGGATACAAGCCAATTTAATAATGACCTTGTAGCTCTGGGTAATGCCAGCAGTCAGGATTTTGTAAGCGTTCCTGAGCCTGCAACGATCTCTCTGCTTATTCTTGGAGGTCTTGGTCTGTTTCATAAAAGACTTCGTAGGCGTGTTTGATTGCCGGATGGATGCCAGGAGAATGAACATGAGACTACTGGAGAGGTTTATTGACTTAGTTAAGAGGGCGTTCAAGTCGCTGTTCATCGCGAAATTTCCGCCTTGCTGAAAAAAGTAACCATAAAAAATAACTGATGATTTGCATCTATGCGAAATGTATCTTAGATTTTACTGTACGGCCAATGAGGCTTGCCGATGCGAGCCGATATAAATGCAGGCGATGGGCAAAACGACCCGTAATGCCTTAGAAAAATAACGATGGCCGAAAGGTTTTTACGATCCAATGCGGACGTAAAGCCGGGGGGCGCTCCCAAAGCGGGAGGGCTTAAAGAGGTATATTGGCTGGCCCCGATACACTTCTTAACTACAAAAAGATCTCTGCCGAAAGGGGAAGCAGAGATCTTTTTTTATGCGCATATCAATTTAAAAAATGAGATTGGTTTTTGGGCGGCAACATTTTACGCTATCACAACTAATTTTATCACAAACTTTTTTATTGCGGTTGCTCCTGTTAGTTGTTTTTAGAAGTTATTGTTAAGCCTTTGTCTGCCTGCAATTATGCCTTTTGTTTACAGAAACTCACAGATTACCGTCTATGTGTTTGCGGTTTATGGTAATATTTTCATTTGACACACTACATATTGAGCTTAATATACTGCAAGCCCAAGATGTTGTGAGGGTTTCCTTTTTTTGTTTCTGATAGTAACGACTGGCTTATTTAGGTGTTTTCCGTGAGATGCCCTTTCTGTAAAGAAGACCATGACAAAGTCATCGACTCACGTTCCAGTGAGAGCGGGCGTGTTATTCGGCGGCGGCGGCAGTGCGTTTCGTGCATGAGGCGGTTTACGACATACGAAAAGATCGGCGAGGGAGTCAAGCTTAACGTCATCAAGAAGGACCACTCCCGCCTGCCTTATGACAGAGACAAAGTCATCTCCGGTTTGCAAAAGGCCTGCTATAAGAGGCCGGTTTCTGCCGATCAGGTGCAGGAGATAGCGGACAAGGTTGAGGAAGAGGTTTTTCGCAACTTTGACAAAGAGGTTTCGAGCCATTTCATCGGTGAGTGTGTGATGCGTCAGCTTCGTGCGGTCGACAAGGTCGCTTATATTCGATTCGCGAGCGTCTACCGTGAGTTTAAAGATGCCGGCGAGTTGATCGATGAGTTCAGGCAGGCGATCGAAGAGCCAATTGACAGTGACGGGCCGAGTCTGTTTTGACAGACAGGTATTATTAATAATAAAATTGGGCTAGTGCCTTGTGAAAGGGATTTGCGAGGTATTGGTTTTGCTGGCAGTTATTTGCCAAGTATTTGTCTGGTAGGTCGGCGTTTCTGTTTATCAGGAGGTTAGACCTTATGCAATTAAGAGTGATCAAACGCGATGGCAGCAGTGAAAGGTATCTTCATACAAAGGTACTCGGCACATTTAACAATGTGCTCGTGTCGGCTGGTGAAGCGGATATTATTGTTGCCGAGCAGTTTGCCGAAGCGGTGACATACCATCTTTACCACAAAAACAGCAAGTCAATACTGACGAGCAAAGAGATACATTCCCTGATACGTTCGGTGCTGGTAACTACCGGCTGTGATGAGGCGGTGTATCATCTGGACGACTGGCGGGTACGCAGGGAGCTTGGCAGAAAGCGGATCGAAGTCATTAGCGACTCAGGCAGCGAGCAATGGGACAAATCACATATCGCCTGCGATCTGGTTACCAGGGATGGCCTCGATGAGCATGTAGCAAGGGCTGTCGCTTCGGCAGTAGAGGAAAAAATATTGAATATGGGCGTTACTCATGTCAGAAAGATGTTGATCAGGCAGATTGTTCTGGCTGATGCCGCTTCAATGGCAGAGGCGTCCAGGCAACTTGAGATGGCAGGTTGAGTGCAAATAAGCTCCTTCTCAAAAGAGGCATACGCGGTCATGGATGATCGTTTCAGACGACTGTGGAAAGGATTTCGCAGGTCGGACCAAAATGGAAGGTAGAAGTTGGGCTAACAGGAAAACGGTCAATTTCTGAGTTTTGCAGGTCCGGCAGGTCGTCTGAATGCTTCTATTGATGGATGTTTCACGACTTGAAGCAAAAATGCGGCACATGGAAGCGGTTGCAGGAGGCATTGGTTGTGGGATAATATTTGAAGAATCCTTCTTTGATGGACCAGAGGGGATTCTTTTTTTATGCGCATTTAGTGTAAGTTGACAAAAAACGGTTTACTTTCGATTTTATTTTGTTAGTCTCTCCACTTGTTTTTTTAGAACACTAAAAGTTGAATTGCTCTAATATATTAAGCGAGGTTTTGAGATGGCTGAGATATTTATCAATACTTATGTTAAGATGTTCTTTTTATTGTCGCCATTCTTTGCGGTTTCGATGTTTTTGTCGATGGCTGTAGATCTTGACGCGCGGCAGAAGAAACGTGCAGCGGTTCGCACTGGTGTATCGATGCTTATCGCGGTGCTTATCTTCTTTTTCTTTGGAATCCGGATATTCAGTGTACTTGGGATCACACTGGAAGCGTTCCAGATAGGTGCTGGGATACTTCTGTTTCGTAACGCGATGATGCTGGTATCAGGCAGCAAGGGTGAAAACGTGGTTTCCGATGACGATGATTTTGCGGTAGTTCCTTTGGCTCTTCCGTTGATCGTCGGGCCTGGATCGATAGGTACACTTCTGGTGCTGGGAGCGACGATTGTTGAAAAGGATCAGAAGATTGCGGCTTGTCTGGCTATCTTTGCGGCGGCGGTAACTGTTGGCGTATTCCTATACCTTGCCACGGCGATCGAGCGATTGCTTGGCAGAAAAGTTCTTTCGGCGCTGACGAAAGTGACGGGACTGGTGCTTACTTCGATGGCTGCACAGATAGTATTTACGGGAGTCAAGACTTTCATGCAGTGACTGCATGTGGGAAATAAAAAAAACCCGGTGTTGGCCGGGGTTATGGGTTTCCTGTGTTGATTATGTTCTAAATTCGCCAGTTTTCAGGGTATTTGATCTGGTTTGGGCTGATGTCGCATTTCCTGCTGAGGTTTTCAACGAGTGCTGCCGCTCTTTTGATCTGCGAATCTGTAGGCTGCGATCCTGTTGAGGTAACGATGCAGACACGGATGGTCTTGGAAGCGTTATTGATGTCCGATAAAGTCAGGCATGTCTTCTGCTTCTTCCAGTTTGTAGTGGATCTGATAGTGCCGTCTTTACCGAAGTTGTTAAGTACAGCAAAATGTGAATCGCTGCTGTTGTTTCTGTCACAGTATATCTCTACGCTGTCCCATGATGTCAGAGCTGTCTCGACTGGATTTGCGGCCTGATCGACTGGGTTTAGCGTGGTGTAGCTTGCCAGACTGAACGCACCAGCAGAAATTGCCTGTTTATCCAACGCCATCAGCACAAATGCGCCGATTGTCATTGATGCAACAAGCGATACTAATACTTTTGCTGTCCTGGCACGTTTTTCCATTTTATTGACAATCCTTTGGAGGAAAAGTTAGAACTTACTTTCTACACTAAGATATATATGTTATCGTCCATTTGTACAGAATTATTTTAATAGTTTTCGAGCATTTTACAAAATGACTAAATATATTATACTAAATATTTGGTTCCGGTGGTAGTGTATTTGTGTATTATGCAGAAAACAGATCAGTCTTCTGTTAAAATGCACCAATAATAACAATTAAAAGGGACTGTTCCAAAGTTGACAACAGTTCAATGGAGCATTTTTTTTGGCTTGAAAAATTCGGTATTATTAGACGATTTTGTTTATCGGTCGTAATGTTTGTGTTTGGGATGATTTATGCTATCAGAAGTTGAAAAGTCGCTAAAGCAATATTGGGGGTATGATGAGTTTTTGCCTTTGCAAAGACGGGCGATCGAGTGTTCGGTGAGTGGGCGTGATTCTATCGTGGTTCTGCCGACCGGCGGGGGAAAGTCGTTGTGTTATCAGGCGCCAGCCGTATCGATGGATGGCATGGCTGTGGTTGTTTCGCCCCTTATTTCCCTGATGAAGGATCAGGTAGACTCGTTGCTCCAGTGCGGGGTAAGTGCGGCAAGGCTTGACAGCAGTATGACAGTTTATGAAAGGGATCAGGTCATAAAAGCCGTTAGCCTCGAACAGGTCAAGCTGTTGTATATGTCGCCTGAAAAGCTTGTCAGCGAAGGTTTCATAGAGTTTTTGCAGGGTTTCAAGCTGTCGCTGATCGCGATCGACGAGGCGCATTGCGTAAGTATGTGGGGCCATGATTTTCGTCCCGAGTACAGGCAGCTTAGCTGTTTGAAGGAGATGTTCCCTGGTGTGGCGGTTCATGCGTATACCGCGACGGCGACCGAGAATGTTCGTGGAGATATCGCGGTGCAGCTGAAGCTTAGCGACCATGAGATGCTGATCGGCTCGTTTGACAGGGCGAACCTGATTTATAAGGTCGAGCAGGTACAGGATAAGGTTTCGCGAGTGTGCAGGATCGTTGAGGAAAATAAGGGCAACAGCGGAATCGTTTATTGCATCCGCCGAAAAGATGTCGATGAGATGTTCAAGCAGCTCTCGGCACGAGGTGTCAAGGCGCTGCCCTATCACGCTGGTATGGATGCTGAAGCCAGGCGGATCAATCAGGAGGCGTTCGATAAGGAACGTGTCGATGTCATGGTAGCTACGATCGCCTTCGGGATGGGAATCGACAAATCGAACGTGCGGTATGTGGTTCATGCTGGTATGCCTAAGTCGCTTGAGAACTATCAGCAGGAGGCAGGCCGTGCCGGTCGAGACGGGCTTGAGGCCCAGTGCTATCTGTTGTATTCCAACGGAGATTACCAGGTCTGGAAGTTTATTCTCAGTCAGACCGATGATCTTGCGGCAAAGAAGGTATCATTGGACAAACTTAGCGAGGTATACAACTTTTGCCATTCGATGAATTGCAGACATGCGGCATTGGTCGAATATTTCGGGCAGAACCTCGATAAAGATAATTGCAGCGCGTGCGATGTCTGTCTTGGCGATGTCGAGGAGATGGAAGAGGCGCTTATTGTCGCTCAAAAGATACTGTCCTGTGTAGTCAGGCTAAATCAGTCTTTCGGGGCCGACCAGGTGTCGATGGTGCTGACCGGATCGAAGGATAAGCGAGTGACCGAACGCAGGCACGATCAGCTTAGCACTTATGGATTGCTAAAAGATTTCAGCAAAGGTGTGGTACGTGACTGGACCGAACAACTGGTCAGCCAGGGGTATCTGGCAAAGCAGGGCGAGTTCAACGTGGTATGCCTTACAAAAACGGGTGGAGAAGTACTCAAAGGTCTGAAGGTGCCAAGGCTGCTAAAGCCGCTTACAGACAAGCCCAAGCCAGCCAGGAAATCAAAAGTGGTCGAACAGGCATGGGAAGGTGTCGATCACGGCCTATTCGAAAGGCTTCGCCAGGTGCGAAAGGAACAGGCGGACCTAAAAGGTGTCCCCGCTTTTGTTGTGTTCGGCGATGCTGCACTTAGAGACATGGCGAGGATCAGGCCGACCACCAAACGAATGTTCAACATGGTTAAAGGTGTAGGCCAGGCAAAAAGCACTAAATACGGCAAAAAATTCATGAGAGAGATAGCGATCTACTGCAAGGAGCATTCAGTCGGCACGGATGTTGTTTGACCGATTGGATACAGACAGGAACAATTATTAGGGAGAAATGAATATGAAGGCATTGCTTGTTGGTACTATTTTGGGCCTGTTTGTTGTTGGTGGGTGTGGTGGTACTTTTGTTGAGCAGGCTGGGGAGTGCTTGGCTGAGCAGGGTGTTATGGCTGGCGAAGTGACGACGAACTCTGTTATATTGCAGGGCAGGCTTACCGGCGGGATTGATGAAGTAACAGGCGATGTGTTGGGGTGCGCAGGTGTTGGTCGGTTTGAGGTTTTGCGATCATTGAAAACCGGAGATTCGTTCTATACTAAATGGATCAAGGCGAATGAGGCTAACGACTTTATTGTCAAGGTAAAGGTTGATGGTTTGGAGGCAGGTAAGCGGTACTGGTACCGGCTTGAGTATGGTAAGGATCGTAAGTCAACGAAAAAGACTATGCATGCAACCTTTGAAACTCTGGGCGGGAAAGATGACGACAGCGAAAAAAGCTTTGTTGTTGTAACGGGGATGAACTATTCAAAGTTTCACAATCCCAAGAGCGGGTATAAGGGTGATGATAGATTGCTTGGGTATCCGGCATTAGTTGCGATGATGAGTGGAGATTCTTTCAGAACCGAACTGCCTG